>NZ_JBLTJC010000294.1:0-13109 GCF_048158785.1 Streptomyces colwelliae
GNCGCGGCCCGAGGCGACGATCCGGCAGGTCGCTGCCGATCTGAGCATCGCCCCCGAGACCTTGCGGAACTGGGTGCTGGTGCCGAGGCCGGCGGCTGAGCCGCCTGCACGCTCGCGCCGGCCGCCGTGATGGGCAGGGCGCGCGGCGGGTCGTAGGCCGTGCCGGTCATGACCGTGTGGACGCCCCACCAGGACAGCGTGACGGCCGCGCCGGTGGCGAGCGACCAGGCCAGCACGTGTACGAATCCGTTGACGAGTCCTCTGGGCAACGTGGGCATCGCCGCCATACTGCCTCACGCGCCCCACAGGTGTCCCGTCGGTCCCGCACCGCTTGTCCACAGACGGGGAGTTGTCCACAGGCCCGGATGCGGGTCGCCCGCATGGGCTACGGTGCGGCGCATGGCAAGTGTGCTCGTGGTCGAGGACGACCAGTTCGTACGCTCCGCCCTCATCCGGCATCTGACCGATGCCGCGCACACGGTGCGCAGTGTCGGTACGGCACTTGAGGCGCTGCGCGAGGTCGCCCATTTCCGTTTCGACGTGGTCATCCTGGACCTCGGACTGCCCGACCTGGACGGGTCCGAGGCCCTGAAGATGCTGCGCGGGATCACTGACGTACCCGTGATCATCGCCACCGCTCGGGACGACGAGAGCGAGATCGTGCGGCTGCTCAACGCGGGCGCGGACGACTACCTCACCAAGCCCTTCTCGGTCGACCACCTGTCCGCCCGCATGTCCGCTGTTCTACGACGTTCCCGTGCCACCACCGGCGAGGCACCCCCGTCCACGGTCATCCGCGTCGGCGGCCTCACCGTCGATCCGCTGCGCCGCCAGGCCGAGCTGGACGGCGTCCGACTCGACCTCACCCGGCGCGAGTTCGACCTCCTCGCCTTCCTCGCCGGGAGGCCCGGTGTCGTCGTACCGCGCAAGGAACTCCTTGCCGAGGTGTGGCAGCAGTCGTACGGCGACGACCAGACCATCGACGTCCATCTGTCCTGGCTGCGAAGGAAGTTGGGGGAGACGGCGGCCCAGCCGCGCTATCTGCACACCCTGCGGGGTGTCGGCGTGAAGCTGGAGCCACCGGGAGCGGAGTCGGTGCGATGAGGTGGGCGCTGGTCAGGGTCTGTCTGGCGATCGCGGCGATGGTCGTCGTCGCCTTCGCGGTGCCGCTCGGCCTCGTCATCAAGGAGATGGCCCGCGACCGCGCCTTCTCGAACGCCGAGCGGGAGGCCGCCGCCGTCGCCCCCGCGCTGTCCATCACCACGGACCGGGACCAGCTGGAGAAGGTCGTCGCCTCCGCGGGCGCGGACTCCGGGATGGCCGTCCACATACCGGCCGGGGAGGGGAAGTCCGCCGTCGACATCGGGCTCCAGCGCGCTGCCGGCAAGGACATCGCGACCGTACGGAAGCTGGGCCGCGCCTCCACCACCGAGGTGCCCGGCGGCTCCGTCCTGCTCCAGCCGGTCGCGCTCAGCTCCGGCGAGATATCCGTCGTCGAGGTGTTCGTCCCGGAGTCGGAGGTCAGCAACGGCGTCGGTACGGCCTGGGCGGTGCTCGCCGGTGTCGGCATCGCGCTGATCGTCGGGTCCGTCGCGGTCGCCGACCGGCTGGGCGTACGGATGGTGCAGCCCGCGCAGCGCCTGGTCGAGGGCGCGCACGAACTGGGGGAGGGGAAGCTGGGGGCGCGGGTGCCCGAGGAAGGGCCGACCGAACTGCGGCTGGCGGCGGTGGCGTTCAACTCCATGGCCGACCAGGTCGTACAACTGCTGGCGAACGAGCGGGAGTTGGCGGCCGATCTCTCGCACCGCCTGCGCACACCCCTCACCGTGCTGCGGCTCAACGCGGCCTCGCTCGGGGACGGGCCCGCCGCCGAGCAGACGCGGACCGCCGTCGCGCAGCTGGAGCGGGAGGTCGACACGATCATCCGGACCGCGCGCGAGGCGAAGCCGCAGACCGTGGCGGCCGGGCCCGGTGCCGGGTGCGACGCGGCCGAAGTGGTGCGTGAGCGGATGCGGTTCTGGTCGGCGCTCGCCGAGGACGAGGGCCGCAAGGTGCGGGTCGCCGGGGTGGAGCGGCCGGTGCGGATACCCGTGGCCCGCGCCGACCTGGTCGCCGCCCTCGACGCCCTGCTCGGCAACGTGTTCCGGCACACGCCCGAGGGCACGGCCTTCGCGGTCGACGTGCACAACAGCGAGGACGCGGTGATCGTGCTCGTCTCGGACGCGGGCTCCGGCATACGGGACCCCGAGGCGGCGATGGCCCGCGGGCGCGGCTCCGGCAGCGCCGGGTCGACCGGGCTCGGCCTGGACATCGTGCGCAGACTCGCGGAGTCGACGGGCGGGGACGTGCGCATCGGGTCCTCGATGCTCGGCGGCACCGAGGTGCGGATCTGGATCCAGCTGGACGGGCGGGAGCCGGAGCGCAGAGGGCATCGCGGAGCCGTACGACGGCGTCGGCGCGGGAAATTGGTCTCTACCTTTAACCGCTCCCGATCCCTCCCTTAAGCGCACCCTAAGATCGCCAACCCCCGCCCGGATCAGGCGCTTTGCCCGATTCCGGATCGCTAGCGTGCTGCCGCACCCCACCCCCGTACGGCGAAAGCAGGCACGCGATGAGCACGCACCGGCGCAGGATCAGCAAGAGGAACAAGGTGATCGGCGGAGCGGTCGCCGCCGCGGTGGTCGGTGGCGGCGCGATCATGCTGACCGGTATCGCCCAGGCGGCGAGCGTCGGCGCGGCCTACACGAGAACCAGCGAGTGGTCGACGGGGTACACCGCGCAGTACGTCGTCACGAACACGACCGGTGCCACGAAGAAGGACTGGACGCTGGAGTTCGACCTGCCGTCAGGATCGAAGCTCAGCTCGCTGTGGAACGCCGAGTCGAGCGTGAGCGGGCAGCGCGTCACCGTGAAGCCGCCGAAGTGGGACACGGACGGGCTCGCGGCCGGCGAGTCGGTCACGGTCGGCTTCGTGGTCAACGGCACGGGCCAGCCGACCAGTTGTCTCATCGACAACACCGAGTGCTCGGCGGACGGCACCGCGACCCCCGAGCCGACCGGCCGCCCGACGACCTCGTCGCCAGCGCCCACGCCGACCGCCTCCCCGACCTCCACGCCGACGGCCACCTCCAAGCCCACGGCCACTCCCACCGCTTCACCGACCACGACCACCGGCACCGGCACGACCGCCGGCGCGGGCTTCGCCCCCTACGTCGACACCTCGCTCTACCCCGCCTTCGACCTGCTCGCCAACGTCACCGCGACCGGCGTGAAGAACTACAACCTCGCCTTCATCACCGACGGCGGCGGCTGCACCCCGAAGTGGGGCGGTGTGTCGGATCTCGGGAGCGACGGCGTGGCCTCGCAGATCGGCGCGCTGCGTGCCAAGGGCGGTGACGTGCGGGTCTCCTTCGGCGGCGCGTCGGGCTCCGAGCTGGCGACGACCTGCGGTTCGGCGAGCGCGCTGGCGACGGCGTACGCCAAGGTCGTGGACGCGTACGGCCTCACCAAGGTCGACTTCGACATCGAGGGCGGTGCGCTGCCCAACACGGCGGCGAACACGATCCGCGCCCAGGCGATAGCGAAGCTCCAGCAGCAGCACCCGGACCTCGACGTCTCCTACACGCTCCCCGTGATGCCCGAGGGTCTGACCCAGGACGGGGTGAACCTGTTGTCCAATGCCAAGTCCAACGGCGTCAAGATCAACACGGTCAACATCATGGCGATGGATTACGGACCGGCGTACTCCGGAAATATGGGAACGTACTCACAGCAAGCGGCTACTGCTACACAAGCCCAAGTCAAGAGTGTTCTCGGGCTCTCGGATGCCGCTGCATGGAAAGCGGTTGCAGTGACGCCCATGATCGGTGTCAACGACGTGTCATCGGAGGTCTTCACGGTCGAGGACGCGAACGGGTTGGCGGCCTTCGCGGAAGCGAAGGGTCTTGGTGGCCTTTCGATGTGGTCCGCGACCCGCGACAAGCAGTGCCCCGGCGGCGCCAAGCCCAGCGCGGACGCGACCTGTAGTTCGGTCGTCCAGGACCCGTCCGCCTTCACCAAGGCCTTCTCCGCCTTCAAGTAGGCGCTTTGAGGGGCGGTAGGGGTCCGTGGGAGCCCCCGGGCCCCTCGCGTACCCCGTGACCCCGGTCACCTCGGAGCGGACGTGTGGCCACTCGGCTGCGCGTTCGCTCCTTTTGCTCGTGAGTGTCGATTACGTTTCGACAAATGAGGGCGGCGGGTGTTGACGCATGACCAGACATAGGACTGTTATTACGCCACCGTGTTTGGTCGCGTTGGTTTCTGGTCGGTTACGACGACCTTGGGCCGTGGCGCATTCCGGCCGAACCCTGTCCGTCAGGAGCCGTTCATGCCCGACTTCTCCCTCCCTGCCGCGAGCCGCCGTTCCGTCCTGCGCGGCATAGGTGGCGCCGCCGTGCTCGGCGCCGGCATACCCCTGCTGAGCGCCTGTGGCAGCAGCGGCAGTTCGTCCGACCCGAAGACCGTCACCGTCGGCTCCAACGCGTCCGACGCGGTGCCGAAGAAGGCGTTCGCGAGCGTCTACGCGGACTTCAAGAAGACGTCCGGCATCACCGTCAAGGTCAACACGAAGGACCACAACACCTTCCAGGAGCAGATCAACTCCTACCTCCAGGGCACGCCGGACGACGTGTTCAACTGGTTCGCCGGGTACCGCATGCAGTTCTTCGCGGCCAAGAAGCTCGCCACGTCCATCGACGACGTCTGGGCGAAGATCGGTGACAACTTCCCCGATGCGATGAAGCAGCTCAGCAAGGGCGAGGACGGCAAGTACTACTTCGTGCCGATGACCACGTACCCGTGGGCGATCTTCTACCGCAAGAGCGTCTTCACGGCGAAGGGCTACACCGTCCCCACCACCTGGGACGAACTGGTCGCCCTCTGCAAGCAGATGAAGAAGGACGGACTGGTCCCGATCGCCTTCGGCGACAAGGACGCCTGGCCGGCGATGGGCACCTTCGACCAGATCAACTTCCGCCTCAACGGCTACGACTTCCACAAGTCCCTGATGGCGGGCAAGGAGGCGTGGACCGACCCGAAGGTCAAGGCGGTCTTCGACCACTGGGCCGAGCTCCTCCCGTACCACCAGGACGGTTTCATGGGCCGCACCTGGCAGGACGCGGCACAGGGCGTGGTGTCGAAGAAGTCCGGCATGTACCTCCTGGGCTCCTTCGTGGCCCAGCAGTTCACCGTCAAGGCCGACCTCGACGACCTCGACTTCTTCGCCTTCCCGGAGATCAACTCCGCGTACGGCCAGGACACCGTAGAGGCGCCGACCGACGGCTACATGGTGAGCAAGTCCCCGAAGAACCACGACGGCGTCGTCAAGCTCCTGGAGTACCTGGGCAGCCCGGCGGCCGAGCAGCTGTACCTCAAGACCGACCCGAGCGTGGTGGCCGCCTCCAGCAAGGCCGACACCTCCGCGTACTCGCCGCTCCAGAAGAAGGCGTTCGACATGATCGGCGCCGCCAAGAGCCTCACCCAGTTCATGGACCGCGACTCCCGTCCCGACTTCACCTCGACGGTGATGCAGCCCGGACTCCAGAAGTTCCTCCAGAACCCCAAGGGCGTCGACAGTCTGCTGACCTCGATCGAGCGCCAGAAGAAGACGATCTTCGCCTCCTCATGATCTCCGAGACGACTACGACGAGCCCGGAGGCGGACGCCGTTCCGCCTCCGGGCCCCGCGCCTGAGAAGAAGCGGGTCCCGCAGGGCGCCAAGCGCCTGCTGACCCGCCGTGACCGCATCACGCTCGCCTTCATGGCGGGCGGGCCGACGGTCCTGCACGTGGCCCTTGTCTGGGTCACCGCCCTCGCCTCGATCCTGCTGGCCTTCACCAGTTGGGACGGCATCGGCTTCAGCTCGATCAAGTGGGTGGGGCTGGCCAACTTCAAGGAGCTGTTCAACGACAACCCGCAGTTCTGGCCCGCACTTGAGCACAACATCATCTGGTTCGTCGTGCTCATCCTGCTGCCGACCCCCTTCGGCCTGTTCCTGGCCGTGCAGCTGGACAAGAAGATCCGCTTCAGCCGCGTCTACCAGACCGCGTTCTTCCTGCCGGTCGTGATGTCGCTGGCGGTCACCGGCTTCGTCTGGCAGCTCATCTACAACCCCGACACCGGCCTGATCAACAGCCTCATCGGGGCCAACAAGCCCGGCCACTACATCGACTGGATCGGCGACCCCAAGCTCAACCTGTGGGCCGTCCTGATCGCCGCGTCCTGGCGGCACGCGGGCTACATGATGATCCTGTACCTGGCCGGCCTGAAGGGCGTGGACCCGTCCCTGCGGGAGGCCTCGGCGCTCGACGGCGCGAACGAGTGGCAGACGTTCAAGAACGTCATCTTCCCGACCCTGCGGCCCACCAACACGGTCGTCCTGGTCGTCACGATCATCGAGTCCCTGCGCGCCTTCGACCTGGTCTTCGTCTTCAACAAGGGCGCCCAGGGCACCGAGTTGCTGTCGATCCTGATCACCAACAACATCATCGGCGAGTCCAGCCGGATCGGTTACGGGTCGGCGATCGCCGTCGTCCTGCTGGTCATCTCCCTCGTGGTGATCATTCCGTACCTGATCGCGACCTTCCGGAAGGAGCGGCGCGCATGACCACCCCCACCGCCGCACTCGGCGTGAAGCAGCGCACCCCGCTCCGCCCGGCCCGGGTCCTGCTGCACACGTTCCTCGTCGTCACCTCGCTGGCCTGGCTCGCCCCGCTGCTGTGGGCGGTCTACGCGGCCCTGCGCCCGTACTCGGAGACCAGCAACAAGGGGTACGTCTCCTGGCCGGACAAGCTGAACCTCGACAACTTCAAGAACGCGTTCGAGCAGTCCGACATGATCCACTACTTCGTCAACACACTGATCATCGCGGTCCCGGCCGTGCTGCTCACACTGCTGCTGTCGTCGATGGTCGCGTTCTACGTCAGCCGGTTCGACTTCCGGCTCAACATCTTCCTGCTGCTGGTCTTCACGGCCGGCAACCTGCTGCCCCAGCAGGTCATCATCACCCCGCTGTACCGCATGTACCTGCTCATCGACCTCCCCGGCATCACGATGAGCGGCAAGCTCTACGACTCCGCGCTCGGCCTGGTCCTCATCCACGTGGCGTTCCAATCGGGCTTCTGCGCCTTCGTGTTGAGCAACTACATGCGGATGCTGCCGAACGAACTGACCGAGGCGGCGCTGGTCGACGGCGCGTCGGTGTGGCGGATGTACTGGCAGATAGTGCTGCCGCTGTGCAAGCCGGCGATGGCGGCCCTGGCCACCCTGCTCTCCATCTGGATCTACAACGACTTCTTCTGGGCGATCGTGCTGATCTCGACCGGCGAGAACATGCCGATCACCTCCGCCCTGAACAACCTCTCCGGCCAGTACTTCACCGACCCCAACCTGGTCGCCGCCGGCGCCCTGCTCACCGCGATCCCGACGCTGATCGTGTACTTCGCACTCCAACGCCAGTTCGTCAGCGGCCTCACACTGGGCGCCAACAAGGGCTGACGCACCGGCTGTCGAGCCCTTCGCAGGAGAACCACCGCGCGGACGACCACCGCGCGGACGACCACCCCTTCACCCCGCTCACTGGTACCCCGGTACCAGTGACCAGCGGGGTTTGTCCCCTGCGGGCCCACGGGCCGTGACGTGACCGCTCCTAGCCTCGAAGCAGTGGCCCCGGCGGGAAGCCGGGCCAGGCAGAGGCGGGGAGTGGCACAGTGATCGAAGTGCGCGGGCTGACCAAGCGGTACGGGGACAGGACGGCGGTGGACGGGCTGAGTTTCACCGCGCCGCCGGGTCAGGTGACCGGGTTCCTGGGGCCGAACGGGGCGGGCAAGTCCACCACCATGCGGATGATCGTGGGCCTGGACGCGCCGACCAGCGGCACGGCCCTGGTCAACGGCAAGCGCTACGCCCAACACCGGGCGCCCTTGCAGGAGTTGGGGGTGCTGCTGGAGGCGAAGGCCGTGCATCCGGGCCGCTCGGCGTTCAACCACCTGATGGCGTTGGCGTACACCCATGGCGTGCCGCGTCGCCGGGTGGAGGAGGTCATCGACCTGGCCGGTCTGCACGATGTGGCGCACAGGAGGGTCGGGGCGTTCTCGCTGGGGATGGGGCAGCGGCTGGGTATCGCCGCCGCGCTCCTGGGCGACCCCGCGATCGTGATGCTGGACGAGCCGGTCAACGGGCTCGACCCCGAAGGCGTGCGCTGGGTAAGGGAGTTGCTGCGCGGACTGGCCGCCGAGGGCCGCACGGTGATGCTGTCTTCGCACCTGATGAGCGAGATGGCGCAGACCGCTGACCGTCTGGTGGTCGTCGGGCGGGGGAAGCTGCTGGCCGAGACGACCGTCGACGCGTTGGTGGAGCGGTCGGAGGACAAGGGGGTGCGGGTGGCCACCGGCGAACCCGCGCGGCTGCGCTCGCTGTTGGCCGCCCCCGGCGTCACCGTGACCTCGACCGGTGCCGAGCGGCTGGTCGTCTCCGGTCTGGACACGCGGCGGATCGGGCAACTGGCCGCCGAGCACCAGGTGCCGCTGTACGAACTGGTCACCGAGTCGGTGTCCCTGGAGGAGGCGTTCATGAACCTCACCCAGGACGCGGTGGAGTACCACAGCAGCGACACGCGGAGGGCCGCCTGATGACCGCCGACACCGTCACTTCGCCTACGACCGTCCCATCGCCGGTGCGTCCGATGTACCGCGTGACCGGCCGACGGGTGATCCGTTCGGAGTGGTCCAAGTTCTGGTCGCTGCGCTCCAGTTGGATCACGCTGGGGGTGGCCGTGCTGTTTTTGGTGGCCATCGGAGGAGTGGCCGCCGCCGTCTACAGTCCGAGCGGCCCGCTCGGCGGTAAGGACGCGGCATCCGGTGCCGCGCTGACCCTGGCACTGGCCGGCACCAACCTCGCGGCACTGGCCGTAGGAGCGCTCGGTGTCCTGCTCTCGGCCGGGGAGTACAGCACGGGCATGGTCCGCTCGACGTTCGCCGCGGTGCCCGGCCGGCTGCCCGTGCTGTGGGCGAAGTGCGCGGTCTACGGCCCGATCGCGTTCGTCACGTCCACCGCCGGCGCCCTGGTCTCCTTCGGGCTCGGGAGCGCCATCCTGCACGAGGAGAAGATCGCCCTGTCCCCAGGGGACCCGGGGGTCCTCCGGTGCCTGCTGGGCGCGGGCCTGTATCTGGGCCTGGTCGGCGTGTACGGCGTGACGGTCGGCCTGATCGTGCGCAACAACGCCGGGGGCATCGCGATCCTGGCCGGCGTGGTGCTCGTCCTGCCCGGCCTGACCGGGCTGCTGCCCAGTTCCCTCGGCGACACCGTCAGCCGCTACCTGCCCAGCAACGCCGGCCAGTCGGTGATGACCCTGCACGAGTCGAGCGACTCCCTGGTCGGCCCGGGAGCGGGTCTGACGGCGCTGCTGGTGTGGGCCGTACTGCTGCTGGCCGGTGCCGCCCACCGGCTGCGCCGCAGTGACGTCTGAGGTCGTGTCCGTGAGGATGGAGCCGATGGACGACAGCACGAGGGCGCGGTCGGCCCGGGCAGGGGCGACCGCGCCCCCGCCCGGGCCGGACGCCGTCTGGGCGCACCCCGTCATGCGGCTGCTGCTGCGGGTGCTGAGCCGGCTGCGGGCGGCCGACCGGCGGCGCCCCTGGCTCCTCGACACCACCGTGGTCGTCCTGGTCGCCGCCGCCGCGCCGCCGGACCTGCTCGCGCACAGCCCCGGGCACCCCGTGTCGCGCCCGGTGGGAGCCGGCCTGCCCGTCGGCGTGGTGCTGGCCATCGCCGCCGTGCTGGCCGTGCCGCTGTGGTGGCGACGCCGAGCTCCCGTCGCGGTCTACGGCGCCTGCCTCCTCGTGTGTCCGGTCATGTGGTCGCTCGGCCTGGGGCCCGCGGGGGCCGCCGTCCTGCTGATCGCCCTGTTCGACCTCGCCCTGCACGCCTCACCCCGGGCGATCTGCTGGGCGCTGCCGGTGACCGTGGCGGGGTGGGTGCTGCTCGTGGTCACCGTGATCCCTTCGGCCGGCCCGGTGACCTTCCTGATCCTGTCCGTCGGCACCGGCGTAGGGGCCGTGGCCCTGGGTCTGACCTTCCGGATCAGCGGGCTGTACCTGTCGGCGCTGCGGGAACGGGCGGCGCGACTGGAGATCGAGCGGGACCAGCGCGTCCGGCTGACGGCGGCGGCCGAGCGCTCGCGGATCGCCCGCGAGATGCACGACATCGTGGGCCACAACCTGTCGGTCATGGTGAACCTCGCCGACGGCGCCGCCGTACTCGTCGCGCGTGACCCCGGCCGGACCGGGCAGGCGGTGCGGCTGATCGGCGACACCGGCCGGCAGGCGATGGACGAACTCCGGCGCGTGCTCGGGGTGTTGAGCGAGTCCGCGGGGCCGGGGGACACCTCTCGGTCCCCGCAGCCGGGTGTCGGGGACCTGGACACCCTGCTCGACCGGGTGCGCGCGGCCGGCCTGCCGGTGGCCTACCGCACCGTCGGCCCGGTCGACGCGCTGGGCCGGGGCGTGCAGCTCACGGTGTTCCGGGTGGTGCAGGAAGCCCTGACCAACACCCTCAAACACGCCGGCCCCGGCGCCACGGCCGACGTGTCGATCGCGGTCGAGGACAGCGGGCTCCGCGTCCGGGTCACCGACACCGGTTCACCGTCGCGGGAGCGGTCCACGGCTCCCCGGGGCGACACCGGACACGGCCTGGTGGGCATCCGCCAACGGGCCGCGCTGTACGACGGCACCGTCACCATCGGACCGCGCGAGGACGCCCGCGGCTGGATCGTGGACGTCCTGATGAACCCGTCCGCCTCGGCCACGTCCGGAGAGCCCGCGCCATGACCACCGTACTGATCGCCGATGACCAGCCGCTGCCCCGCATGGGCTTCCGGATGCTGCTGGACGGCACCCCCGGCATGACCGTCGTGGGGGAGGCCGACAACGGCACGCAGGCCGTCCGCATGGCGGCCGACCTGCGCCCCGACGTGGTCCTGATGGACGTACGGATGCCCGGTGTCGACGGCATCGAGGCGACCCGGCGGATCGTGGCGGCCGGCGGGCGCACCCGCGTGCTCATCCTGACCACCTTCGACCTCGACGAGTACGCCTACGCCGGGCTGCGCGCCGGGGCCAGTGGCTTCCTGCTCAAGGACGTCCGGCCGGCGGAACTCCTCGCCGGGATCCAGGCGGTCGCGACCGGCGACGCCGTCGTGTCACCCCGGTTGACCCGCCGTCTGCTCGACGCGCACGCGCACGACGTCCTGGCGCCCGAGGCCGAGCCCCGGACGGACCCGCGTCTGGTGGCGCTCAGCGAACGCGAGCACGAGGTGCTCGTGGCGATCGGCTCCGGCTGGACGAACGCCGAGATCGCCGAGCGCCTCGTGCTGACCGAGTCCACCGTGAAGAAGCACGTGGGCCGGGTCATGGCCAAGATCGGCGCCCGCGACCGTATCCAGGCGGTGATCATCGCCTACGACGCGGGACTGGTCACGCCCCGGCCCTGAGGGTGTGGGTGAGCGGGTTACCGGTGGGCGCGCTTCCTGTACAGCTTCAGCGGGACCCGGCTGATGACCGAGTCGAGGGAGGAGCCGTTCCGCCCGTCGGCCCACGTGACGTACGCGTACCCGCCGGCGAGGGTGATCCCCGACCAGCGGTCACCGGGAGGGCCCATCTCGCCGACCGGCTCGGTCACGTGGTTGACCCGCACCGGGGCGCTGAACGAGCGTCCGTGGTCGAACGAGACGACCGAGAACGCGTCGCCCGTGGTGGTCCGCCACATGACACCCAGGTCACCGTTCGCGCCGAAGTCGATCGCGGGCCGCTGGGCGTTGGGAGTGGCGATCGTCGTCGGCCCGGTCCAGGTCCTGCCGGCGTCCGGGGTGACGTACACCTCCAGGGTGTCGGAGTCCCGGGGCACCATGACGGCGAACCGGCCCCGGTGGGAGGTGTCGGCCGCCACCCACGGGACGGGGTCGGCGGCCGCGCCCAGTCCCGGAGTCGGTACCAGAGCACCGGTACCCGCGGCGACGGGCGTTCCCCGGCCGTCGTTCACCGTCGTGTTCGTCCACGTCCTGCCGTCGTCGTGGCTGACGTGGAAGTTCACCGGCTCGCCCGCCTCCTGCGAGGCGGACACGAGGATCCCGCCGTACACGGCAATCTCACGACCCGGATAGCCGCACACCAGCGGGATGCCCGGTGCCACCTCGATGCAGGGCATCGGGCCGGGGATCACCCGCGAGTCGCTGCTGAAGGTCTTGCCGCCGTCGGCGCTGACGGAGACCGCGCTCGGGTACTCCCACGCCGCTCCCGCCACCGCGTAGACCTTGCCCGTCGCGGCATCCACCCGCATCTTCGGGGCGCCCCCGAGGAGCAGGGGTGTGGACACCGGGTCGGTCCAGGTCCGGCCGCCGTCCGTCGACCTGGCGACCTGGTTGTGGTTCACGAGGTTCGCGGCGAGCCCTGAGCTGACCTGGTTGTTGTCCACGTACACGGTGCCCTTCGCGTCGAACTGCACGCTCGGCTCACCGCACTTGGGAGCCGCCGTGCCCAGCGGCCACGCCACCCGGGTCCAGGTGTCGCCCCTGTCGTTCGAGTAGGCGAGGAAACACCCGCCGTCGACCGGCTCAAGACCCGGCGAGGGCGGGAAGATCGTCGAGACGAAGACCAGGTTCTTCGGATTCCTCGGATTGACGGCGACCGTCGGCTGACCTTCTTTGGTGGCGGGCAGGTCGGTGACGTCGACTTCGTGAACCGCGGTACGGCCGACGGCGTTCGGCGCGGCCACGGCGGCGGACGACTCGCAGAGCAGGAACAGCGTGGAGAGTGCCGCCGCGCTCAGTCTCGCGGACGGACTTCTGAACAGCACCATGGGGATCCTCAAGGCTTCATGGATCGGGTCCGGCCGGTGACGGTCACCGGTGGTGCCGGATTCCCGCACCAGGCTAGGAACGCCCACGGCCGGGTCCTTGGGACCGCCGGACACAATCGGCTTCGCCGAGTGGGACCGCGGTACCACTGCCCAACTGGACTGAGGATGAAGGGTGGTTGGGGTTGAGGGGGTGAAGGGAGGAGGGAGGAGGGAAGGTAGGAG
>NZ_JBLTJC010000295.1:0-13045 GCF_048158785.1 Streptomyces colwelliae
CGGGAGTCCGGCGGCCTCGCGCTGCTTGGCCGTCGACACCAGGTTGACGAGGTCGGTGACGTCCCGCTTGACCGCGTGGAGTCCGACGAGCGCGTCCAGCCTGCTCAGCGCGTCGTCGCCGGGGTCGACGGCGTTCGGGCCGTCGGCGGCGGTACGGGCCGCCTCCTCGCTGATGTCCTGCGGCAGCAGCAGGGAGAGGTCCTGCTCGGTGACGTCGGTGAGCGCGGACAGCCGTACGGCCTGCCGGTCCACCATCTCCTCGAACACCTGCCGTGCGGCACGGCCGTTGCCGAACCCGGCGTCCTTGGGTATCCGTTCGAAGTGCACCGCGAGGGCGTGCCGGGTCTCGTCGGCGAGTGCGTACTGGTGGCGTACGCACATGCTCTCCATGATCTCCACCAGCTCCGGCACCGAGTAGTTCTCGAACTCGACGGTGCGTGAGAAGCGGGACGCGAGACCGGGGTTGGAGCCGAGGAAGCTGCGCATCTCGTCGGAGTAGCCCGCCGCGACGACGACCACGTCCTCGCGGTGGTCCTCCATCAGCTTCAGCAGGGTGTCGACGGCCTCGCGCCCGAAGTCGGCGCCGGAACCGCGGGAGTCGGCGGTGAGCGTGTACGCCTCGTCGACGAACAGCACACCGCCCAGGGCCCGTTCGAAGGCCTCCGTGGTCTTGATGGCCGTACCGCCGATGACCTGGGCGACGAGGTCGGCGCGGGAGACCTCGACGAGGTGTCCGGAGCGCAGGGCGCCCAGCTCGGCGAGGATCGTGCCGTAGAGGCGGGCCACGGTGGTCTTACCCGTACCGGGGGGACCGGCGAAGACCAGGTGGCGGCTCATCGGCGGTGCGGACATGCCGAGTTGGGCGCGGCGCGCGGCCAGCTGGGTGAGGTTGACGAGGGTGCGGACCTGTTCCTTGACGTTGTCGAGGCCGATGAGGCTCTCCAGCGCGGCCATCGGTCCGTCGGGCCGGCCGGGGCCCTCGGAGGCGGACACGGTGCCCGCCGGGTCGGTGCCCTCGGCCTCGCCGAAGCCCCAGGCGTCGCGGGACTCGTTGCCGGTGCTGGTGAGGTTCTCCACCGCGAGCCGGCCGCCGGCCTTGGCCTGTACGAGGCCGCCGCCGCGGTTGTCGCGCACCGTGCAGCCCACGACCGACACCGGTGCCTCCGACTCGACGCGGATGCCGTCGCGGTCGTTGCCGGCCGCCTCGCAGCCGTTCAGGGAGGCCCGGCCGCCGTCGCGGACCAGGAAGCCGTGCTCGGCGGAAGCGGCGGTCCGTACCCGGTTCGCCGTCAACTCGCCGCCGGTGTCCACGAGTACACCGCAGCCGCCGGCCGAGACCAGCTCGCCGTCGCGCAGCGCGGCCGTGCCCTCGCCGCCGATCTCCAGACCGGCACCGCCGGGGGTGTTGACCTTGAATCCCGCGAGATAGACGTTGCCGCCCGCCGCGACCTCCGCGCCCGCGCCGCCGGGCGCCTCCACCGTGCAGTCCTCCACCCGGCCGCGCCCGCCGTCGCGCACCGACACACCGCAGCCGCCCGCGCCGGTGATCCGGGCGCGCCGCACCAGCGGGTTGGCGTTGCCGCGGATCACCACACCGGCGCCCTTGACGTCGATGATCTCCACGCGCTCCAGCTCGGCCGCCGAGTCCTCTTCGAGGAGTACGCCGTCCGACTCGCCGTCCCGGACGGTCAGCGAGGTCAGCGTGGGCGAGGAGGCTCCGGCCACCCGCAGCGCCGCCATCTGGGCGCCGGTCAGCCAGCAGTCCTCATAGGTGCCGCGCGAACGGTCCGTCACCAGCAGGCCGTTGCCCGTGGTGCGGGCGGTGCGGCAGCGGACCAGCACCGGATCGCTGCCGTGCGAGACGATGATGCCGGGACCGCTGCTGCCGGTGACCCGCACCTCCTCCAGCTCGCAACGGGCGGCGCTGGTCACATGCACGCCGATCGAGGTGTCGCGGATCACGGTCCGCAGCACCCGGATCGCGCTGCGCTCCTCAAGTGCCAGCGAGGGCTTGTCCGTTGAGGCCAGGTCGCAGTCCTCGACGGAGCCCTGGGCGTCGCCGTTGGCGAGCACTCCGTTGCCGCGCGCGTCGCGCACCGTGCAGCCGCGCAGGGTCGCCCGGCCGCGCTCACTGATCACCACCCCGCTGGTGCCGAAGTGTTCGAAGGTGCAGGACTCCAGCGAACTCTCCGTGGCCGAGGTGACCACGACACCGGCGCCAGTGCGGTTGGACACCCGGCACTCACGCATCGCCAACGAGCCCGAGTTGCGCGCCAGTACGGTCGTCCACGAGGCACCGGACAGATCACAGCCCTGCATCGCGACCTGCCCGTGCGAGGCGTCCACGGCGGGCTGTTCCTCGTCCTGGCCCTGCACGACGAGGTCGGTCAGCATCACCGCGTCCACGCGCAGCGAGATCACGATGCCCTTGCGCGGTGCCAACCGGACGGTGCCGCGCGCCTGTTCGGCGACGATGGTGACCCGGGTGGTGACGACGAGATTCTCCTCGTACGTCCCCGGGCGCACACTCAGCACCGCGCCCCCGCGCGCCCTGGCCAGGGCCTCTCCGATCGTCCGGGCGTCCCCGGTGCCCTCCGGACAGACCGTCAGTACCTGGCGCACTCAGCTGACCTCCTCGTGTCGGCACCTGTCGGTTGCGGCAACCCCATCATGCCGTCCCCGCACGCGCGTTCCCACTCCGGTCCGGAAAGCGGAACGTTCGGAGCGGGTGCGCACGTGCGGCACAACAGTGCCGTACGGCGAATTATGGGCTGTTGCGCAACACCCGTACCAGCGCCGGAGCTTGTGCGTGACGATTGTTAACTCCGGTGAAAGGAACCGCTGTTGGCGCATCAGCGTGAAAGGACGTGAATAGGATTGCGCACACAGACGTACGACGAACTGCTGGGCGAATGAGAGCGGACAGGGCGGATGACAGACCGAACCGGACCGGCCGCGCGGAAAACGGCGGCAGAGAACGCGGCAGAGAACTCCGTGACCGGCGCCCCGGCCGGGGAAGCGACGGCGGCGGACCCGACGGCATCGACTTCGGCATCGGCGGCGTCCGCCGGGGAGACCGCCACGGCGTCGACCCCGGCGAGCGGTGCGGGGAGCACGGCCGGCGAGGAGCCCAAGTCCCGGCCAGCAGCTGCCAGTTCACCCGGGACCGGCTCCGCGGAGTCCGTCGCGGCGGAACTCTCGGCGGAGGCCGTGGCAGCACAGCTGAGCCGCCCCGCGACGTCGACGGCGGAGACCGAGGCACTCGCCGGTAGCGGCCGTACGGCAGAAGAACCCTCAGGCCCCTCGGGACCGGCCGGTCCTGAATCCGCTGCCGCCGCCCGGTCCGCGCGGCAGGAGGTCGAGGCCGAGGCGCCCGTCGGGGCGCTGGCCGCGAGCGCCCCCGAGGGCGACGGGCCCACTCCCGGAGACACGGCGGCCGCGTCCGTCGGCCGCCCCGGCCGCCCGCTGCTGGCCGGTGCGGCGGTGCTCGGCGCACTGCTGATCGCCGTACCGGGGCTGCTGATGAGCCGGGACCGGACGCCGGAGAGCCACGACCGTGTGGTCGCCGACCAGGCGGGCACGATCCTCGGCGACGGCGCGGCGACACAGGGCGCCGGGGCGTACGCCTCGGGCAGCCCGTCCGCTCCCGCCCCGCACACCACGTCGAAGGCCGCCCCGCACAAGACCTCCCCGGGCAAGGGGACCGTCGCGCAGCCGGTGAGCGAGCCGACGACGGTGAAGACGAAGAAACCGGCCGCGGCGGCGAAGCCGACGAAGAAGTCCACGACGACCAAGTCCGGCACGACCAAGTCCGGGACGAAATCGAGCTCCACCACCAAGTCCAGCTATCCGTCGGACGTCCTCGTCACGGCCACCCGGGTACTGAAGGCGGGCCAGTCCATCAACGCGAAGAACGCGCGGCTGCGCATGCAGACCGACGGCAACTTCGTCCTCTACGACGAGAACAACAAGGCCCGTTGGGCGACCATGACCTTCGGTTCGAACTACCACGCGGTCTTCCAGGCGGACGGCAACCTCGTCGTCTACACCTCCGGCAACAAGCCCGTCTGGGCCAGCAACACCGCCGGCCACAACGGCTCGATCCTCCGGCTCCAGGGCGACGGCAACATGGTGATCTACTCCGGCGGCTCGACCGCGATCTGGGCCAGCAACACCCAGCACTGACGGATCCAACTGCCTCCGGCCCGGCCCCACTTGGGGTCGGGCCGGAGTCGTATGGCGGGCTGCGAGGCGCGGGGACGCCGCGGGCTCAGCCCTCCGTGAGGGTGATGTCCTGCCGGTGCGTCGCGTGGAAGCGCGGCAGCGGCAGGCCGCCCTGGGCGGAGAGTTCCATCACCGTCGCCTCGACCTGGGCCGTGCCGGGGGTGAGCGGGTCGGACGAGGGCTTGCCCGAGTTCTCCCAGGCGTGCTCCACGCCGTCGCAGACCGCGCGGGTGCCGCCGATGCCGTGCCGGACCGGTGAGTCGCCCTGGACGACGGAGGAACTGACGAAGGCGGCACCCGAGTTGCCGAGACAGCGGTAGGTGCCGGAGAGGGTGACGGTGCCGTCCGGGGCGATACGGCCCGTCGGGTCGACCGTCACCGTCTCGTACGGGCCGGCGGACGCGGTCGCGGCGGGGGCGGCGGCCAGCAGGAGCAGCGCGGCACCGGCCGCCGTACCGAGGACGGAACGCAGGGACATGGGAATACCTCCTGGAGTTGGGAGCTCCACTGGTACCGGGCCACTGCCCCGACTCCCGTGACCCTCACTCCTTCGGTGGCGAGTCCGCACGGACTGTCGTGTCGTCACTCCTTAGGTGGCGAGTCCGCACCGAGCGTCGTGGAACCGTCCGAGTGTTGTCCGCGTGTTGTCACGCTTCACAGCGGGCGGTTCCGATGAGTTCGCGGCGGGAGGATGGTCTGTATATGCGATGCGGGGCGGCGACGGAGCCGCCGGAACGGATCGCATCCGACGTGGAGGTACGCCATGTGTTCCCACCAGTCCTCGTGCCCCGTGACCAACGCCATCACCGAGACCCCGCACATCGTCTCCGCCCACCCCGAGCAGGGCTGGACGCTGCTGTGCGACGGCGCGATCGTCTTCGACGACACGGGCGCCCTTCTCCCCGACGGCCGGATCGTCGCCCCGCACCGGGTACCGGCGGACCAACTCGCCGTCGCCGCCTGACCGTTCCCGCTCGACCGACTTCCCGGACGCGCTGCCCACGGTGATCTTCCAACCGTAGAAGTTCAGCTTGCGCACCCGAGGTGACCAGCAGCGATGCCGTCGGCCTAAGATGATCAACGTGTCCGACCAGCATGCTCCACGGTCTCTCATCGTCACGCTCTACGGCGCGTACGGCCGCTTCGTGCCCGGCCCTGTTCCGGTCGCGGAACTGATCCGGCTCCTGGCCGCGGCCGGCGTCGACGCGCCCTCCGTGCGCTCGTCGGTGTCCCGCCTCAAACGGCGTGGGCTGCTCCTGCCCGCCCGTACGGCGGAAGGCGCCGCCGGGTACCAACTCTCGCCCGAGGCACGGCAGTTGCTCGACGACGGCGACCGACGCGTCTACGCGAGCACTCCCCCGGACGACGAGGGCTGGGTGCTCGCGGTGTTCTCCGTACCCGAGTCGGAGCGCCAGAAGCGGCACGTCCTGCGCTCCCGGCTGGCCGGCCTCGGCTTCGGTACCGCCGCCCCGGGCGTGTGGATCGCGCCCGCCCGCCTGTACGAGGAGACCCGGCACATCCTCCAGCGGCTGCGGCTCGACCCGTACGTGGACTTCTTCCGCGGCGAGCACCTGGGCTTCGCGGCGACCGCAGAGGCCGTCGCCCGCTGGTGGGACCTGCCCGCGATCGCCGCACAGCACCAGGCGTTCCTCGACCGCCACGCGCGCGTGCTGCACGACTGGGAGCAGCGCGCGGACACCCCGCCCGAGGACGCCTACCGCGACTACCTCCTCGCCCTGGACTCCTGGCGCCATCTCCCCTACGTCGACCCCGGGCTGCCCGCGGGCCTGCTCCCCCGGGACTGGCCGGGCGCCCGCTCGGCGGCGGTGTTCCGGGCGCTGCACGAGCGGCTGCGGGACGCAGGGGCGACGTTCGCGGGCGTGTGACACCGGGACGCCACCAGGACACCGGGACACCGGGACACCGGATCAGCCTGGAATCGATTATGAACAGTTCATGGCAAGGGCCCGTAACCTCTTGCGCACCACCAGTCACTCAGCTAAACCTCAGCTTCTTTAGCAGGTCCTCTCAGAGTTCTTACCTAGCCTTCGACGACGTCGCTCGTCGGGTAAGAAAGAGGACTGTTGCGCATGACCACCACGGCAAGGGCTCAGGGAGCCACCGTCTGGCTCACCGGACTGCCGAGCGCGGGTAAGACGACGATCGCCCAGCATCTCGGGGCACGTCTGAAAGCCGAGGGACATCGCGTGGAGGTCCTCGACGGCGACGAGATACGCCGCTTCCTCTCGGCCGGCCTCGGCTTCTCCCGGGAGGACCGCAACACCAATGTGCAGCGCATCGGCCTCGTCTCCGAGGTGCTCGCGCGCAACGGCGTGCTCTCCGTCGTCCCGGTCATCGCCCCGTACGCCGACAGCCGCGAGGCCGTCCGCAAGCGCCACGAGGCGAGCGGGACGCCGTACATCGAGGTGCATGTCGCGACCCCCGTCGAGGTGTGCAGCGAGCGCGACGTGAAGGGCCTCTACGCCCGCCAGGCCGCGGGTCACCTCACCGGCCTGACCGGCGTCGACGACCCGTACGAGCCGCCCACGGACCCCGCGCTCACCCTGCCGACGCAGGTGCAGAGCCCGCAGGAGTCGGCGGACGCGGTGTACGCGGTGCTGTCCGAGCGGGGGTTGGTGTGAGCGCGGTGCCGACCACAGAAGCCTTCACCCTTTCCCACCTGGACGCTCTCGAGTCCGAGGCGGTGCACATCTTCCGTGAGGTGGCGGGTGAGTTCGAGCGGCCGGTGATCCTCTTCTCCGGCGGCAAGGACTCGATCGTCATGCTGCACCTGGCGCTGAAGGCGTTCGCGCCCGCGCCGGTGCCGTTCACGCTGCTGCATGTGGACACCGGACACAACTTCCCCGAGGTCCTTGAGTACCGCGACCGTGTGGTCGCCGCACATGGACTCCGCCTCCATGTGGCCTCCGTACAGGACTACATCGACCGCGGTGTGCTGCGCGAACGCCCCGACGGGACCCGCAACCCGCTCCAGACCGTGCCGCTCACCGAGAAGATACAGAGCGAGAAGTTCGACGCGGTCTTCGGCGGCGGACGGCGTGACGAGGAGAAGGCCCGCGCCAAGGAACGGGTGTTCAGCCTCCGCGACGAGTTCTCGCAGTGGGATCCCCGCCGGCAGCGGCCCGAACTCTGGAACCTCTACAACGGCCGGCACGCACCCGGCGAACACGTCCGCGTGTTCCCGCTGTCCAACTGGACCGAGCTGGACGTCTGGCAGTACATCGCCCGCGAGGGCATAGAACTCCCCCAGATCTACTTCGCCCACTACCGCGAGGTGTTCGCGCGCGGCGGCATGTGGCTCACCGCCGGCGAGTGGGGCGGCCCGAAGGCGGGCGAGAACGTCGAGAAGCGCCAGGTCCGGTACCGGACCGTCGGTGACATGTCCTGCACGGGTGCCGTCGACTCCGACGCGGTCACGCTGGAGCAGGTCATCACCGAGATCGCCGCCTCCCGGGTCACCGAGCGCGGCGCCACCCGTGCCGACGACAAGATGTCCGAGGCCGCGATGGAAGACCGCAAGCGCGAGGGGTACTTCTAGACATGAGCACCACCACCATCGACACGCTGCGGTTCGCGACGGCCGGTTCGGTCGACGACGGCAAGTCCACGCTCGTAGGGCGGCTGTTGCACGATTCCAAGTCGGTGCTCACCGACCAACTGGAGGCGGTGGAGCGGGTGTCGGCCGATCGCGGTCAGGACGCCCCCGACCTCGCCCTCCTCACGGACGGGCTGCGCGCCGAGCGCGAGCAGGGCATCACGATCGACGTGGCGTACCGCTACTTCGCCACCCCGCGCAGGCGGTTCATCCTCGCCGACACCCCGGGCCATGTGCAGTACACCCGCAACATGGTCACCGGCGCCTCCACCGCCGAGCTGGCGATCATCCTGGTCGACGCGCGCAACGGCGTCGTGGAACAGACCCTGCGGCATGCCGCCGTAGCGGCGCTGCTGCGGGTGCCCAACGTCGTCCTGGCCGTCAACAAGATGGACCTGGTCGGGTACGAGCAGCCGGTGTTCGAGCGGATCGTCGAGGAATTCGCGGGCCACGCGGCCGAGTTGGGGCTGCCCGGCTTCACGCCGATCCCGGTGTCGGCGCTCGTCGGCGACAACGTCGTGGACCGTTCCGCGCACATGGACTGGTACGAGGGCCCGGCCCTGCTGGAGTTCCTGGAGGACGTCCCGGTCGGCGCGGACCCGTCCGACGCACCGGCGCGTTTTCCCGTGCAGTACGTCATCCGGGACGGCGAAGTCCGTTGGTACGCGGGCCAGTTGGTGTCCGGCTCGCTGCGGGTCGGTGACCGGGTGACGGTGCATCCCTCCGGGGAGGGTTCCGAGATCACCGGGATCTCCGTGCTCGGCACCGGGGCCGACGCGGCGTACGCGCCCCAGTCGGTCAGTCTGCGGCTCGCCGACCAACGGGACGTGTCGCGCGGCGACATGATCACCGCCGGGGCCGACGGCCCCGCGCTCACGCAGGACGTCCGGGCCGCCGTCTGCCATCTGGCCGACCGCCCGCTGCGGGTCGGCGACCGGGTGCTGCTGCGCCACACGACCCGCACGGTCAAGGCAATCATCAAGGACCTCGGCGGCGCGGCCGAGCTGACCGCGAACGACCTGGGCCGGATCACCCTGCGCACCGCGGAGCCGCTCGCGCTCGACGACTACGCGGTCTCCCGCCGCACGGGCGCGTTCCTCGTGATCGACCCGGCGGACGGCGCGACGCTCACCGCGGGGATGGCCGACCTGGCCTGATCCTCTTCCGCAGAAAGCCCTCGGGCCCCGCTTCGAGCGGGGCCCGAGGGCTTTCTCGTGCCCTGTCGAAATGACCTGTCGCCGTCGCATCCGTCACGAGACGTCAATAGCGCGGTAACAACGGGAGCTGTTGCGCGGAAGCGGCCGTTGAACGGGGTATGCCGCTCGGTACCGGGGCCGAAGGTCCCGTCCGGTGCCCGCCGAGAGACTCTGACAAAGGGCGCCGTACCATACATATAGTTGAAAGCAGGACAGCCTGCTCCATGAACGGACCCGCCTTGCAAGAACGCCCTTCCGCCTCCGCCTCCTGGCGCATCGCACTGCCGCACACCGCCGCGGCCGTGCCGGTGGCCCGCGCACTGGTCCGTACGGCTCTGTCCGAGGTGAAGCACACGGCCGACAGCGACACCGCGGAGCTGCTGACGGCGGAACTGGTCGCGAACGCGGTGGAGCACACCGCCGGTGACGCCCCCATAGAGCTCGTGGTCGAGCTGCTGCCCACCGGCTGCCAGGTCGAGGTGCACGACGCCGACCCGGAGCCGCCCGGGAGTCTGACGAAGCCCGTCGCCGAGGAGCCCGACCCCTGGCAGGAGCACGGGCGCGGCCTGCTGCTGATCCGCGCCCTCAGCTCGTCGTGCGGCCACCGCATGACCGAGTCGGGCAAGGCGGTGTGGTTCCGGCTGCCCGTCGTACCGCCGCAGTGGCACCCGGCGGGATAGCCGCCGCAGGACATGGCCGTACGACATGGCCATACGCCATAAGGCCTGGTCAGGCCAGGGTGGCGACCAGTATGGCCTTGATCGTGTGCAGTCGGTTCTCCGCCTGGTCGAAGACGACCGAGTGGGCGGACTCGAAGACCTCGTCCGTGACCTCCAGCGAGTCGAGGCCGTGGGTCTCGTATATCTCGCGGCCGACCTTGGTGCCGAGGTCGTGGAAGGCCGGCAGGCAGTGCAGGAACTTGACGTCCGGGTTGCCGGTGGCCCGTAGGACGTCCATGGTCACGGCGTAGGGCGCGAGGGCCGTGATCCGCTCGTCCCAGACCTGTTTGGGCTCGCCCATGGAGACCCAGACGTCGGTGACGACGAAATCGGCGCCCGCCACCCCCTCCTCGATCCCCTCGGTGAGCGTGATGCGCCCGCCGCTGCGCTCAGCGACCTCGCGGGCGGCGGCGACGATCTCCTCGGCGGGCCAGTACGACTTCGGGGCGACGATCCGTACGTCCATGCCCAGCAGCGCGCCGGTGACCAGGTAGGAGTTGCCCATGTTGAAGCGCGCGTCACCGAGGTAGGCGAAGGCGATCTCCTTGAGCGGCTTGGCGCTGTGCTCGGTCATGGTGAGCACGTCGGCGAGCATCTGGGTGGGGTGCCAGTCGTCGGTGAGCCCGTTGTATACAGGCACACCGGCGTACGCACCCAGCTCCTCCACGGCCGCCTGGCTGTCCCCGCGGTACTCGATGCCGTCGAACATGCGGCCGAGCACCCGCGCCGTGTCCTTCACGGACTCCTTGTGCCCGATCTGCGAGCCCGACGGGTCGAGGTAGGTCGTCGAGGCCCCCTGATCGGCCGCGGCGACCTCGAACGCGCAGCGTGTGCGCGTCGAGGTCTTCTCGAAGATCAGCGCGATGTTCTTGCCCGACAGGTACCGCGTCTCACCCCCGGCCTTCTTGGCGGCCTTCAGCTCGGCGGCCAGCTCGATCAGACCGCGGAACTCCTCCTCGGAGAAGTCCAGCTCCTTGAGGAAGTGGCGGCCGGCGAGGGCGGTCGGGACTGTCGCCATGGGGGCGCTCCATCGGTACGGGTACGGGGAACAGGTGCTTACTTTTGGAATTCTATACGATGCACAGAATTTCTATACGGCATCCCGTTCGACCGGGCAGCTCATGCAGCGCGGCCCGCCCCGACCCCGGCCCAGTTCGCTGCCGGGGATCTCGATCACCTCGATGCCCTGCTTGCGCAGATACGTGTTGGTGGTGGCGTTCCGCTCGTAGGCGACGACGACCCCGGGCTCGACGGCGAGGACGTTGCAGCCGTCGTCCCACTGCTCGCGCGCCGCCGCGTGCACGTCCTGGGTGGCGGTCAGGACGCGGACCCCGCTCAGCCCGAGGGCGGCGGCGATCGCACGGTGCATGTGCTCCGGCGGATGGTCGGTGACCTTCAACTCCTTGTCGCCGACGCCCGGTTCGATGGTGTACGACCGGAGCATGCCGAGCCCCGCGTACTGGGTGAAGGTGTCGCCGTCGACCATCGTCATCACCGTGTCGAGGTGCATGAAGGCGCGCTGTTTGGGGATGTCGAGCGCCACGATCGTCTGCGCGGACCCCTCGGCGAACAGCTTGTGCGCGAGCATCTCGACGGCCTGCGGGGTCGTCCGCTCGCTCATGCCGATGAGCACCGCGCCGTTCCCGATGACGAGCACGTCGCCGCCCTCGATGGTGGACGGGTAGTCGGCCTGCCCCTCTGACCAGACGTGGAACTTCTCGGCGCGGAAGAGCGGGTGGTGCCGGTAGATCGCCTCGAAGTGGACGGTCTCGCGCTGCCGGGCCGGCCAGCGCATGGCGTTGACGGAGACGCCGTCGTAGATCCAGGCGGAGGTGTCGCGGGTGAAGAGGTGGTTGGGGAGGGGGGCGAGGAGGAAGTCGTCGAGGTCCATGACGTGGAAACGGACGGAGGTCGGCTCCGCGTGGGCTTCCAGGAACTCCCGCTTGGTCATGCCGCCGACGAGCGCCTCGGCCAGTTCGGGTGCGGGCAGGGCCTCGAAGGCGGCGCGGAGGTGGTCGGTGGCGAGGGGGCCGTACTCCTTCTCGTCGAAGACGCGGTCCAGGACGAGCGCGCGGGCCGCCGGGATCGCCAGGGACTCGGCGAGCAGGTCACCGAAGAGGTGGACGGCGACGCCCCGGTCGCGCAGCACGTCCGCGAAGCCGTCGTGCTCGGCGCGCGCCCGGCGCACCCAGAGCACGTCGTCGAAGAGGAGGGCGTCCTTGTTGCTGGGGGTGAGCCTTTTGAGCTCCAGATCCGGCCGGTGCAGGATGACGCGGCGAAGCCGCCCGGTCTCGGAGTCGACATGGAGTGCCATGTCTCCATCCTGACCATCCGCGGCCGGGTTCACCCCCTTACTTCACATACCGCCACCCCTCCATGCACCGCCACTTGTTTTCGTCCCCTTGACGACAAGTGGGCCGCACGATTATCGTCTTACTGACGAGATCGATGCGGGGTCTGACCGGATCCCACGGGAACTGACGGGATCTGAGGGACTCTGATGGCCGACATCACCCGGCGCCTGGGCTGGCGCCACCTGCGCGGGGCTCCTACGGCGCACATCCGGCACCACCGCTCGGGCACGTTGCTGCACGACGGACCCGGACTCAGCTTCTGGTTCCGCGCGTTGACCGCCGCGCTCTCCGAAGTGCCGGTCGACGACCGGGAGTTGGCCATGACCTTCCATGCCCGTACGTCCGACTTCCAGGACGTGGCGGTCCAGGCGACCGTCACCTACCGGATCAGCGACCCGGCCCTCGCCTCCGCACGCCTCGACTTCTCGGTCGACCCGGACACGGGCGTGTGGCGGGGATCGCCGCTCGAACAACTCGGCACCCTGCTCACCGAGACGGCCCAGCAGCACGCGCTGGCCGTGCTCGCCCGGACACCCCTCGCATCCGCGCTGGTCGACGGGGTGACGGCGGTACGGGAGCGGATCGCGGCG
This sequence comes from Streptomyces colwelliae, assembly GCF_048158785.1. Classification (NCBI taxonomy): domain Bacteria; kingdom Bacillati; phylum Actinomycetota; class Actinomycetes; order Kitasatosporales; family Streptomycetaceae; genus Streptomyces; species Streptomyces colwelliae. Next base: position 12,700 of record NZ_JBLTJC010000295.1, read on the forward strand.
GGACTCGGCGCCGAACCGCGGCTGCCGGCCACCGGCATCGAGGTCGTCGCCGTCCGCGTGATGGCGATCCGCCCCGAGCCCGAGGTGGAGCGGGCGCTGCGCACCCCGGCCCGCGAACAGATCCAGCAGGAGGCGGACAAGGCCACCTACGAACGCCGGGCCGTGGCCGTCGAGCGGGAGCGCGCGATCGCCGAGAACGAACTGGACAGCCAGATCGAACTCGCCCGCCGCGAGGAGCAGTTGGTCGACCAGCGCGGCACGAACGCCCGCCGCGAGGCCGAGGAGCACGCGGCGGCGGACGGCGTACGGGCCGAGGCGGAGGCGACGCGTACGGTACGGCTGGCCG
>NZ_JBLTJC010000296.1:0-13011 GCF_048158785.1 Streptomyces colwelliae
CTCCAGCTCCTTGCCGCTGAGGCTGCGGTAGTCGTGCTCGTAGACCCAGATGTGGTCGAGCCTGCGGAAGATGATCGTCAGCACCGCGTTCCCCACGTTCGACGCGGACACATTCGCGCTGGCCGCCAGCGGCACGCCTCCCGCCGCATCCGTGACCCGCGTGATCATCCCGGGCACCGTCGCGAACCCGAACACGCCCAGGAGGAAGACCAGGATCACCGAGGCCGGGCGGCTGCTCGCCAGCAGTCCGAACACGGTCAATGTGATCGCCAATCCGGCCAGGGACAGGACCAGCGTGGCGTCACGGTTGTGGTCCGCGCCGCGCCCGCCCGCGATGTTGCCGACGACCAGCCCCGTGCCGTAGACCACCAGCAGCCAGGCCACGTCCGTCGTGGAGAAGCCCGTGACGCGGGTGAAGGTGTACGCGAGGTAGCTGAACGCGCCGAACATGCCGCCGTAGCCGAGGGCCGTGGCCGTGAGCGTCAGCCAGACCTGGGTGGAGCGGAAGGCGCGCACCTGCGTGCGGAGGTCCGCGCGTCCCTCCGTCGCTCCCGCCCACGCCGGTACCAGTACGGCGATGGCGGCCAGCGCCACCGTGCCGATCGCCGTGATCGCCCAGAACGTCGCCCGCCAGCCCCACCGTTCGCCGACGAGCGCGCCGAACGGTACGCCCAGCACGTTCGCCACCGTCAGGCCGGCGAACATCGTGGCGACCGCGCGGGAGGCCCGTTCGGGAGGGACCAGGCGGCGGGCGACGAGGGAGCCGATGCCGAAGAACGAGCCGTGGCAGAGGGCCGCCACCACTCGGCCGAGCATCATCACGCCGTAGCCGGGGGCCAGCGCCGACAGCAGGTTTCCTACGACGAAGAGGGCCACCAGGCCTACCAGGACCGGTTTTTGGGGCAGGCCGGCCGTTGCCGCCGTCACCGCGATCGCGCCCACCGCGACCGTCAGGGCGTAGCCGGAGATCAGCCAGCCCGCGGCGGCGGTGGACACGTGGAGGCTGCGGCTGACCTGTGGGAGCAGCCCGGCGATCACGAACTCGGTCAGACCGATTCCGAAACCGCCGAGCGCCAGCGCGATCAGGCCCAACCGCCCACCGCCGCCTCTGAGTTGCGCGGTCAGATCACCACTCCTCAGGCCACCATTCCTCAGGTCACCACTCCGTCGATCTGCAACGTCTGCACCGCCCCCGCCGCGAACGTCGCGCTCACCGTCTTGCCGCTCACATACGTGTCCGAGTGGGAGGCGTACAAGTCACCTCCGCCGCCCGTCACCGTGTTCCAGCGCGGGACCAGGCCGCTCGAACCGCCCGTCACCGTCGTGAACTTGGAGAGGTCGAAGGTCAACTTCGTCGACGACGAGCCCGTGTTGGCGGCGACGATCACCAGCCGCTTCGCCGACGCGTCGTAGCCCGCCGCCGCGTAGCTCACGCCCGTGTCCAGGATGGTCATGCCGGGGCGGATGTGGCGGCTGAACTGGGCCATCACGTAGTACTTCGTCTGCACCGCGCCGGCCGTGAGCGTGCTCTGGTCGTACGCGATCATCGCCCAGCCCGAACTCGGGTCCATGACCTGCCAGTACGTCCACGCCGTGGGGTGCAGCCAGCGGAAGTCGTAGAGCAGGTTGCTCGCCATCGTCAGGCCCGTGGAGTCGCTGTCGCCCGTCTCCGAGTTCCAGAGGGCCTTGCCCGACGTGGTGACGACGTCCGTGTAGAGCAGGTCCCTACGGCCGCCCGAGCCCTGGTAGCCGTGGACGTTGACGCGGTTGACGTACCCCTTCGTCGTGGACGAGAAGGCGCTCCAGGTTGTCCGTGCCAGGTCGTAGCTCGTCTCGTCGGACGCCGAGATCTTCGTGCTCGTCAGGCCTCGGGCGTCCAACTCGCTGCGGACGTACGGGAGTACGGCCGCCTGGACCGTCGAGTCCATGTGGCAGCCCTCCTGCGTGCCGGTCGCCGTCCACCAGCTCGACGAGGGCTCGTTGAAGGCCTCGACCGTCGCGAAGTTCACTCCCCAGTTGTTCTTCGCGTAGAGGGCGACGGCCGCCAGGTGGGAGGCGTGCTGGCGGTAGTTCCAGGTCTGGAGGTTGTTGCCGCCGCCCGAGGCGCCCGACGGGTTGTGGTTCGAACACATCCACCACATGGGGGAGTTGGCGAAGAGTTCGGTCGTCGCGCCGCGTGACGTGGCCTTCACCAGCATCGCCCGCTGGGTCGCGTCCGCCGTCCAGTCCCAGGCCGAGGACGTGGGGTCCTCGTTGTTCCAGTCCTGCCAGTAGCCCTCGATCTGCTTGAACGCGGGGATGTTGGCGGAGGCGACCATCGACTCGCCGCTCACCGTGTTCCAGCTGCACGCGCCGAGGTTGTAGCGGGCGATGTTCATGCCCAGGCCGGGCAGCGAAGTCCCGTTGTACGTCGTCGACTTGGTGGTGAAGAAGATGTCGGCGAAGTCGTCCCGGGCGCCGAAGACGTTCGCCCACCAGGCGAGCGAGGTGCCCCAGCCCTCCCAAGTGCCGTACTTCGTCGCCGGGTTGACCGCGATCGTCGCGTCGGCGCGTGCGGTGCCGGTCGCCAGGGCGGTGCCGAGGAGCCCACCGCCCGCCGCGGCCAGCAGGGTTCTGCGTCGGATCATCTCTACTCCCGATTCGCTCAACCGCCGGTCGTCCCACCGGCGTCGGCCATCCCCCCGGCTCGTGCCATCAGGAAGCATCGGGGGTGGCGCGTGAGGTTGTCGAGGGTTGTGACACCCCTTTCTAAAACCCGTGTACGAACGTGTGCGGAGGCTCGAACAGGCGCCGTCGCGGGCCGGTCGCGGGCAGGTCGGCGGGTAAGTCGTGGACAGGTCGGCGGGTAAGTCGTGAACAGGTCGCGAGGAACAGGAGCCACGGGTCCGGTGAGTTCAGGACCCACGGCTCCGGTGAGTTCAGGAGCCACGGGTCTGGTGAGTTGAGGAGCCGCCCTTTATGGTGCGGCGCATGCGGGTCCCCGTCGTGCAGCACCGCAGCCGTCGACGCCGTGCGCTGCGCCGCCGCGCCCTGTGGACCGGCGGCGAGTTCCTCGTCACCGCCGGGGTCGTCCTGCTGCTCCTCGTCGTCCACCAGCTGTGGTGGACCAACCGCGAGGCCCGCCGCGACGCCGACCACCAAGTGCAGGCCCTGGAACGGCAATGGGCGACACCGGGTGCGGTGAGTGGTGGTACCCCTTCGGCCAACACCGGCCTGGCAGGCGGCAGTTCACCGCGCCCGAGCACCGCAGCCGGCGGCTCGACCACCCGTACCGGTTCCGCAGGTTCCACCACCCCCCGCCGCTCCCAGGCCTACGCCGTCCTCACCATCCCCCGCCTCCACCTCCGCGTCCCGATCGCGGAGGGCGTCAGCAAGCAGAACGTGCTCAACAAGGGGTACGTCGGCCACTACCCGGGCACCCAACAGCCGGGCCAGGCAGGGAACTTCGCGCTCGCCGGGCACCGCAACACCCACGGCGAACCCTTCCGGTACCTCCCGCGACTGCGCGTCAAGGACACCGTCCAGGTCGAGACGAGCGCGGCCACCTTCACCTACACCGTCGACAAGATCCTGCCGCAGACCTCCGCCGCCGACTCCGGCGTCATCCGGCCGGTCCCGCGCTCGATCGTCAAGCCGTCCTACGGCTACAGCAGCCCCGGGTACTACGTCACCCTCACCACCTGCACCCCGGAGTTCACCTCCCGGTACCGCATGGTCGTGTGGGGCACGCTCACCTCGATGCGACCCCGCACGTGACACTGGGGGTCCGTGAACCCGATCCGTGAACCCGATTCCGGTCAGCAGGCAAGTACTGGGTGAACGCTGTCCCTTTCCTCTGACCACACGGACCGCCGATGACCGATTCCGACCCACTGTGCCGCTCCTCCTGGGGGAGCAGCACCATGAGACCGGGCACCGCGAGAGAGGGCACCACGATCGCGGACACCGCGCAGCCGGACGCCGTGCTGGTCGCGGCGTCGCTCGACGAACCCGAGCGCTTCGCCGTGCTGTTCGACCGCCACGCGCCCACCATCCATCAGTACGTCGCCCGGCGCCTCGGCCGTGACGCGGCCGACGACGTCACCGCCGAGACCTTCCTGACGGCCTTCCGGATCAGGGCCCGCTACGACAGCGGTCGGGCCGGTGTCCGCCCCTGGCTGCACGGCATCGCGGCCAAGCTGATCAGCCGGCACCGCCGCGAGGAGGTCAAGGCGCTGAAGCTGCTCGCCCGCACCGGCCGCGACCCGGTGGCCGAGACGTGGACCGACTCCGCCGACGACCGTGTCACCGCGCAGGCCGCGTCCCGGCCCCTGGCCAAGGCGCTGGCCGCGCTCTCCGAGGGGGACCGGCACGCCCTCCTGCTGTTCGCCTGGGCCGAGTTCAGCTACCAGGAGATCGCCGAGGCCCTCGACATCCCGGTCGGCACAGTCCGCTCCCGGCTCAACCGGGCCCGCAGGAAACTGCGCGTCACGGCGGGTCCGTACCGCCCGTTCGACGAGTCCGGCGAGTCCGACGAGACCGCCGGTGAAGCCGTCCCACCGCTCGAACCGCACGCACCCGAAGGGGATCCCGCATGAACGAGCCGGCCGACGCACGTGCCCTGCGCGCCGATGTCCCCCTGCCCGACAGCGACCACCTCGCGCCCCAACGCGCCCTGCTCACCGAGGCGTTCCGGCAGGAGGCCGTCGCCCGGAACCGGCCCACCACGGCTGCGGTGCGCGGGATTCCGCTGCCCCGCCGCAAGTTCGTCCTGCTGACCGCGGCGGCGGCCACGGGCCTCGTCGTCACCGGCGGGGCCGTGGTCTCCCTCACCCACGACACCCCGGGCACCGCCACCGCCACGTCCCCCGCCTCCGGCGGCCGTCAGCTGTTGTCCGCGCAGGCCTCGGCCGACACCCTCGAACTGGCCGCCGCCACCGTCGAGAAGATCGGCGCCACCGAGCCCGGCCCGAAGCAGTGGGTCTACGAGAAGACCACCTCCTTCGACCAGGGGACCCCCCGGAGCGCGGAGCAGTGGACCCGCTGGGACGGCACGGGCTCCGCGAGCCTGCCCGGCGTTCCGGGCGACAGCGACGACACATCCACCTTCGACCCGAACAAACTCAAGGTCTGGTACGGCCCCAACCAGGAGGAGAAGTGGAAGGAGGCGGGAGCCGACGACCGGTCCCAGCGCCAGTTCTACCGCTTCCTCGCGACCCTCCCGAGCGACCCCGACCGCATGATGGCCGCCATCCGCAAGGAGCACGCCCTCGGCGACATCGAGGGGGAGACCGCGGCGCAGCGCGACTGGCGGGAGGTCGACGTCCTCTACCGTTCCGTCCTGATCCCGCCGAACGCGCAGGCCGGTCTGTTCCGGGCGCTCGCCAAGATCCCCGGCGCCCGGGTGGAGAAGGGCATCAAGGACCCCATCGGGCGGGCGGCCATCGGCGTCACCGTGACCTACGCCCAGCGCACCGCCTCGGGCTGGCAGGGCAAGCAGGAACTGTTCTTCGACCCGAAGACGTACGCGTACCTGGGGGAGACCAGGCACGCCGCGCCGGTCGTGATCCCCAAGGGTGCCGACGGCAAGCCGTACGCGGTGGCGTCGCCCGCGCCGGGTACGGACCCCGACGAGATGACCACGGCCCGCGCCGCCTGGGGTGTCGTGAACAAGCCGGGGGAGCGCCCCTGAGACACACCGGGGGCGCCCCTGAGGAACACCAGGGGGCGCCCCTGAGAAACACCGGGCCGGGTGCGGGCTGGGTGTGGCCGGGTGCGCGGGGACGGCTCACGCCCCCTCCCACTGCGCCACCACGGTCACCGCTCCCGCAACACCCCCACACTCACCGCCGCCACCACGGCGAGCCCCGCCGACACCACCATCGCGATGTCCGCACCGCGCGCGAGCCCGCCGCCCGCCGACGTGGCGATCGCGATGGTCAGCGCGACGCCCGCGCAGGAACCGATGTACCGGAAGGTCTGCTGGGCGCCGGAGCCCATCGCGGCCCGGGCCGGCGGTACGGACTCGACGGACAGCAGGGGCAGCGCGGCGTTCAGCAGGCCGCTGCCCACGCCCGCGATCACCAGTCCCGGCAGCAGTCGTAGCCAGGAATCGGAGTCCAAGGCGCCCAGCATCGTCAGGACGCCGGCCGCGTGGAGGAGGAAACCCAGGGCGAGTTGGTGCCGGGAGGAGATACGGCCGGCGAGGCGGCGGGCCTGGAGGGCGACCGCGAAGGACAGGCCCGACCAGAGGAGGAACAGCCACGCCGTGTCCATCGCGGACAGGCCCAGCGTCTGCTGCAACAGCGCCGGCAGGAAGCTGAACAGGCCGATCACCGCGAAGCCCGTGAACAGGCCGCCCGCCGACGAGGCGAGGAAGGGGCGGTGGCGCAGCAGGCTCAGGTCGATCATCGGGGTCGCACCCCGGCGTTCGACCAGCGCGAAGACGCCGACGAGCACCACGGCCGCCAGCAACAGCAGGCCCACGGGCGCCCGCAGCCAGCCGTCGCGGCCCAGGGTGAGGGCGGCGACGAGGGCGACCAGGGCCAGCCCGAAGGTGACGGCTCCGGCGAGGTCGGGGCGTCCGCCGCGCGGCGCGCGGGACTCGGACAGCGTGCGGAAGCCGAGGGCCGCCACGACGATCGCCGCCGCGCCGAGCACGCCGTAGATCAGCCGCCAGTCCGGCATCGCGCCCGCGACCAGCGGGCCGACGGCTATGCCGCCGCTGACGAACGCGCCCCACACGCCGGTCGCGTGCAGGCGGCCGCGTGGGGTCGGGAAGGCGTGCACGATCAGGCCCAGGCTGCTGGCGAGCAGCGCCGCGCTGGCCGCGCCCTGCGCGATACGGGTCAGCGTGAACAGCCAGGTGGACGAGGTCAGCGCGGAGAGTGCCGTGGTGATGCCGAGCGCGAAGGTGCCGGCGAGGAAGATCCGGCGTCGGCCGTAGTCGTCGGCGAGGCTGCCGGCGACCAGGAGCAGCGCGGCAAGGCCGAGCGGGGTGCCGTTCAGGAGCCAGGCCTGGGCGGAGGGCGAGGTGTGCAGGGCGGCGGCGATGTCGGGGAGCGTGACCATCGGCGCGGTGTACGTCATCAGTGCCACGGCGGTGGCCGCGCTGGTCAGGGCGAGGGTGGCGCGGGGGTGCGGCACGCTCGGCTCGGAGACCGCGGGAGCCACGGACGCCGAGGAGAGAGTTCGTTCATTGAACCTTGTCATGCGGAGTACCGTAGCACCGTAGGTTCGTTCATTGAACCTGAATGTCGGAAAGTGGCTAAGGTGGACGGCATGGCACTCGGCAAGGACTACGCGGGACAGGAATGCTCGATCGCCCGGGCACTGGAGGTGGTCGGCGAGCGCTGGACGCTGCTCGTCGTCCGGGACGCCCTCTACGGCGTACGGCGCTACAACGACTTCCTGGCCCACCTCGGCATCCCGCGCGCGGTCCTCGCCGCCCGCCTCCAGGCACTCATCGCCGAGGGCATCCTCGAAAAGCGCCGCTACCAGGAGTCCCCGCCGCGCGACGAGTACGTCATCACCGAGCGCGGGACCGCCCTGTGGCCGGTGCTGCGCTCGCTCGGCCGGTGGCAGCGCGAGCAGTACGACGAGACGCAGCTGCGCTACTTCCGGCACGCGGACTGCGGCACCGAACTCGGCTCCTACGGCGAGTGCCCCACCTGCGCCGTCGTCGTCCCCGTCGCGGACGTCATCATGGACCCGGGCCCCGGACTCGATCCGGACCCGACGGACCCGGTCGGCCGGGCACTCCTCAAGCCGAGGCGACTGCTCCAGCCGATCGAGGCCGATCCGGTATAACGGACAGGTACAACGGGCAGTACGAGAACGGCGTTTGGGAGAGGGGGACGGACCATGAAGCACAGTTGGGCTACCGCCCTGCTGCTCCTGATCCTGCTTCCCTTCGTGCTGGTGGACACCGCCGGCCTCCCGGCAGCCGTCGCGCTCGCCGCGACCGGCACCGCCCTCGCCGTCTGCGCCCTCCTCACCGCGCGCAGCGCGCCCGCCGTACCGCCCACCCGGGTCCGTACGGCCATCCGCGACCGCGCCCGCCGTACGGCGTTCCTGCCCCAGCGCGACCCCGACGCCTCGGGTCGCCCACGGCCCCGAGCCCCCGGACACACCCTCCGGACGACCACCGCGTAAGGCACCTCTTTCTGTTGCCTGTTGTCTCCACGCGGAGGCTCGTCCCGTCGCTATGCCCACTCCCGGCACGACGAGACCCACGGAGGGCTCACCCATGTCTGTCTTCATGTCCGTTTTCGCTGCCCTGGTCGACCAACTCGCCGACCTGTTCCACCCGTTGTTCGGCGCCGCCGCGGCCGCCGCCGCGATCGTCCTGTTCACCGCTCTCGTACGACTCCTCGTGCATCCCCTCTCGCGGGCCGCGGCGCGCGGGCAGCAGGCGCGGGCCCAACTCCAGCCGCGGATCGCCGAGTTGCGGAAGCGGTACGCGAAGCAGCCCGAGAAGCTGAACAAGGCCGTACTCGAACTGCACGCCGAGGAAAAGGTGTCCCCGCTGTCCGGGATCCTGCCGAGCCTGCTCCAACTCCCGGCGTTCTTCCTGCTCTACCGCCTGTTCTCCGGCGACGGCGACGGCCTCCTCTCCCACCAGCTGTTCGCCGCGCCGCTCGGCGGACGCTGGAGCGACGCGCTCGCCGGGGACGGGGTGTTCGGGCCGGCCGGACTCGTCTACGTCGGGCTGTTCCTCGTCGTCGCCGCCGTCGCGACCTTCACCTACGTCCGAACCCGCCGCGCCGCCGCCGACACAGGTACGGGTACCGGCACCGGCGCCCTCGGCAAGGTGCTGCCCCTCCTGTCCTACGGCACGCTGATCACCGTGGCCGTCGTGCCGCTCGCCGTCGCGCTGTACGTGGTGACCAGCGCGGCCTGGAGCGCCGTGGAACGCGCGGTTCTCTACACGTGACGACAGCCTGACGGCTCGCGGTTACGGTCCAGTCCGTGAACCAGGTATTGCGGACTGGACCGTGAGCTTGGAGGATCGACCAGTCCTCCGATGGCTGCACCCATCGGTCGACCGCCCGCGATCGATGGAGATGGTGAACATGAAGCTGCTGCGAGTCGGTACGGCGGGGGCGGAGCGGCCCGCGCTGCTCGACGCCGAGGGAACCCTGCGGGACCTGTCCGGCATCGTCCCGGACATCGACGGGCCGCTGCTCGCCGACACCGCCGCGCTGGGCCGGATCCGGGCCGCGGCCGACGCCGGGGAGCTGCCCGCGCTGGACGCCGACGGGCTGCGGATCGGGCCGCCGCTGGCGCGGATCGGCAAGGTCGTGTGCATCGGGCTGAACTACCACGACCACGCCCGCGAGACCGGCGCCGAGCCGCCCGCCGAGCCGGTCATCTTCTTCAAGGCCGCGGACACGGTCGTCGGGCCGTACGACACGGTGCTTGTCCCGCGTGGTTCGGTGAAGACCGACTGGGAGGTCGAACTCGCCGTCGTCATCGGGCGTACGGCCCGTTATCTGGAGTCCCACGAGGAGGCGCTCGCGCATGTCGCGGGGTACGCGGTCGCGCATGACGTGTCCGAGCGGGAGTTCCAGATCGAGCGGGGCGGGACGTGGGACAAGGGGAAGAACTGCGAGACGTTCAATCCGCTCGGGCCGTGGTTGGTGACGGCGGACGAGGTTTTGGATCCGCAGGCTTTGTCGCTACGGCTGTGGGTGAACGGGGAGTTGAAGCAGGACGGGACGACGGCTGAGCAGATCTTTTCGGTGGCTGAAGTGGTGCGGTATGTCAGCCAGTTCATGACGCTCTATCCCGGGGATGTCATCAATACCGGGACGCCTGCGGGGGTTGCTCTTGGGCAGCTTGAGCCCAAGCCGTTCTTGCGGGCCGGGGATGTTGTGGAGTTGGAGATCTCTGGGCTTGGGCGGCAGCGGCAGGAATTTAAAGACGCCTAAGGGGTGGGGACTGCGCGTTCATTTGCGGGTGCGCGTCCGGCTGTGGCTGGTCGCGCAGTTCCCCGCGCCCCTTAGGGCATCACGCTCAGGTCAGTAGAGAGGCGAGCCTGCGCCATGCCTCTCGGGGGAGGTCGTCGCGCGCGTTGCCGTCCACGATCTGTAGGGCCACGTGGTCCGCGCCTGCCGTCAGGAAGGCGTCGATCCTGGCGCGGATCGAGGACTCCTCGCCCCACGCGAACACCGCGTCCACCAAGCGGTCGCTGCCGCCGTTCGCGATGTCGGAGTCGGTGAAGCCGTCGCGGAGGAAGTTGTTGGTGTAGTTGGGGAGGGCCAGGTACATGGCCAGGTAGTCGCGGGCGAGAGTGCGGGCCCGGGTCGGGTCCGTCTCCAGGACCACCTTCAACTCCGGGGCCAGCAGCGGGGTTTCGCCCAGGATCTCGCGGGACCGCGCCGTGTGCTCGGGAGCCACCAGGTACGGGATCGAGCCGGCCGCGCGATCCCGGGCCAGCTCGATCGTCTTCGGGCCCAACGCGGCGAGGAAGCGGCGACCGGCGGGTACCCCGGCCGCGTCCAGGGCGTCCAGATGGGCGACCAGGGCCGAGTACGGGCGGCTGTACTCGGCCGTGTTCTTGGCGTGGGCCACCCCGAGGCCGAGCAGGAAGCGGCCCGGGTGGGCCTGCTCCAGTTCGGCGAAGCTCGCCGCGCTCTCGGCCGCCGTGTACTGCCAGATGCTCTGGATGCTGGTCCCGACGGCGATACGAGATGTCGCCTCGATGAGCGGGGCGGCGTTGCCGGCGGCGCTGCTGCCGCCCAACCAGACCGCGCCGTAGCCGAGTTGCTCCAGCTCCGCCGTGGCCTCCGCCAACTCGCCGCGCCGGGACGGATCTTCCGAGCGCAGACCCACGCTCCAGATGCCGTACCGGCCGACTGTTTCCTTCAGGGCGCTGCTCATCGGTCCCGTTCCCTTCGGTGTCGGACGTGTCGGACAGTCCCAACCGGAGGGAGCCGCCGATTAATTCCGGTCGTCGTCCAGGAACTGCTCCAGCGCCGCCACCACGAACCGGTGGTCCTGCAGCTGCGGCAGCCCGCTCACCGTAACCGTGCCGATCACGCCGACGCCCTCGACCCTGATCGGGAACGAGCCGCCGTGGGCCGCGTACTCGTCCGGGTCGAGGCGGGAGGAGTCCTCGAAGGTGGTGCCCTTGGCGCGGTAGCGGGTGCCGACCAGGTAGGAGGCCGCGCCGAACCGTTCGACCACCTTGCGCTTGCGGTCGATCCACGCGTCGTTGTCGGGAACCGAGCCCGGCAGCGCCGCGTGGAAGAGCTGCTGGCCGCCGCGCCGGATGTCGATGGCGACCGGGGCCTGGCTCTCGCGGGCCAGTTCCACGAGCAGCGAACCCAGTGCCCACGCGTCGTCGTAGGTGAAGCGCTGGAACACCAAGTGCCGTTCCTGCGCCTCGAGTTCCTCCACCGTCGGGGTGATCTCCGGGGCGATCCGCTGGGTGATCGCGGGCTTGTGCTGGGTCACAGGGTCACCGTCACTCCGTCGCGGGCGCTGCGGCGCGCGGCTTCCAGTACGTCGAGGGTGGCGGCCGCCTCCAGGGCGGTCACCGGGTTGGGGGCGCCGTCGCGGAGGGCGGCGGCGACGGCCGCGTAGTACGCGGGGTAGTCGCCGGGGAGGGTCGGCTCGGGGCGGCCGCCGCCGGTCAGCGGGGACTCTCCGGCGCCGACACGGCCGTAGAGCGACTCGGGTTCCTGGCCCCAGTTCTTCTCGGTGCCCGGACGCTTGCCGTCGCGCAGGTCGGCCTCCTGGGGGTCGAGGCCGTACTTCACGTAGCCCGCCTTGGAGCCCAACACCCGGAAACGCGGGCCCAGTTGGGCGGTGGTCGCGGAGACGTACAGGTGTGAGCGGACGCCGTTCGTGTGGGTCAGCGCGAAGAACGTGTCGTCGTCCGTCTCCGCGCCCGGGCGGCGGATGTCCGACTCGGCGTACACGGAGGCGACGGGGCCGAAGAGGGCCAGCGCCTGGTCCACGACGTGGCTGCCGAGGTCGTAGAGGAGACCTCCGATCTCTGCCGGGTCGCCGGACTCGCGCCAGCCGCCCTTGGGCTGCGGGCGCCAGCGCTCGAACCGGGACTCGAAGCGCCATACGTCGCCCAGCTCGCCCTCGGCGAGGAGCTTGCGCAGGGTCAGGAAGTCGTTGTCCCAGCGGCGGTTCTGGAAGACGGAGAGGAGGAGGGAGTTCTCCTCGGCGAGGGCCGCCAGCTCGCGGGCCTCGGCCGCCGTGCCGGCGATCGGCTTGTCCACGACGACCGGGAGGCCGGCCTTGAGGGCGGTGGTCGCGAGCGCCACGTGCGTCTTGTTCGGGGACGCGATGACGATCAGGTCCAGGTCGCCGGCGCGGGCGAACAGTTCCTCGGGGGTCGCGGCCGTGCGGACGTCCGGGAACTCGGCGCGGGCCTGTTCCTGCCGCTCCGGGTTCGAGGTGACGACCGTGTCGAGGGCGAGGCCCTCGGTGGCGGCGATCAGCGGGGCGTGGAAGACGGAGCCCGCGAGGCCGTAGCCCACGAGGCCGACGCGGAGGGGTGTGCGAGTCGTGCGTCCAGTCATGCCCTCCACTTTCGCAACGCTGTTGCCAAAGTGCAAGTGGTGGGGACAATGGGGCTGTGAACAACAGTGCGCGGGGCGGGACCGGGAGCGGAACCCGAAGGACCACGGGGGCAGGCGCGGGCGCGGTGGGCGCGAATCTGCTCGCCGTGCGCAGCCACAACACCGCGTTGGTCCTCGACCTGCTGCGGACGGCCGGCACGGACGGGATCAGCCGCCTCGAACTCGCCGACCGCACCGGGCTCACCCCGCAGGCCGTCAGCAAGATCACCGCCCGGCTGCGCGACTCCGGCCTCGTCGCGGAGGCGGGCCGGCGCGCGTCCACGGGCGGGAAGCCGCGCACGGTCCTGCGGTTGGTGCCGGAGGCCGGGCATGCGGTGGGGGTGCATCTGGACCGGGACGAGCTGCGGGTGGTGCTCGTGGATCTCATGGGTGCGGTGGTGCGGCCTGCACCGGGTCGCCCTCGCCCTTGGGCTGTATCATCTGGGTCTGC
>NZ_JBLTJC010000297.1:0-12955 GCF_048158785.1 Streptomyces colwelliae
TGTCGAGCCGGATCTCGGCGAGGTCGCCGAGTTCGGCGCGGAGGTCGGACACGGCGTCGACGAGCGGCTGGAGCGGGTCGGGGGCGAGTGGTACCTCGCGCAGCGGGGAGATGAGCTTGCCGCGCAGCTCGCCGTGGCCGCCGGTGTGCTGAGCCTCGTACGGCTGGCGCCCGAGTCGGGAGTCGGCGGGCTGGGCACGGCGGAAGCGGAACCCCGCCCGGACCCGGGCACCGGCGCCACGGACGGCACCGACCACCCCGCCAACGCCGCCGCCACCATCAGCGCCGACCCGACCGCGATCCCCTCCGCGACCGCGGTGATGGGCGGCGCGACTCCGACTCCCACGACGGCCTCCGGGGTCGTACCGACTCCGTACGCGACCGCGACACCCGACCCCGCGGACCCTACGACCGTCTCCGGGGCGGCGACGGCCACCACACCCCCGGCCGACCCTCAGGAACCGGCCCCTCACCCGACCTCGGCCACGGCTCCCGCACCCGCCCGCACACCCACGCCCACCCCGAGCCGGACCGCCAACTCCCCTGCCCCCGCGCCGAGTCGGCCGAGTCTGTGCGTGCCGATCATCGGGCTCTGCGTGGACGGACTCGCCAACCACTGACCCACGTCGGCGAGTTGGGCCTACTCCGGTGACGAGTGCCGGCGGGTGAGCAGCCAGGGTTCGACAACTCCCAGGCCGCGCACGGGGCGTTGCCACATCGGCTGGAGCGCGAAGCGGTAGGTCGGGGGGTCCTCGCCCTCCTTCTCGGCCGTCGCCGCGGCTTCCGCCGCCTCCGCCTCGGAGGCGGGGGCCTCGCCGCTGCGGATGAGTTCCTCGGCGAAGGCGCTGTCGACGAGGACGGCGTCGCGAGGAGCTATCGACGTGAGGCGGGAGGCCAGGTTGACCGTCGTGCCGAAGACGTCGCCCATGCGGGTCGTCACCGTGCCGAAGGCCATGCCGACGCGGAGTTCGGGCATGGTCTCGTCGTTCGCCATGGTCTCGATCAGGAGCAGGGCGATCTCCGCGGCGACTCCGGCGTCGTCCGCGGAGTAGAGGACCTCGTCCCCCAGGGTCTTGATGAGACGGCCGCCGCGCGCGGCCACCAGGTCGGCGGCGGTGGTCTCGAAGGCCTCGACGAGCTCGCCGAGTTCCTCCTCCTCCATGCGACGGGTCAACCGCGTGAAACCGACGAGGTCGGCGAAGCCCACCGCGAGCCGCCGGTCGACCATCTCCTCGTCGTCACCGGCCTGGACGACCCGGCCGGCCGAGGCGGCGAGCTGGCGCCGCCAGACGTAGACGAGGAACTCCTCCAGCTCGGGCAGCAGCAACTCGATGATCGGGTACGTCACCTCGGTGCGGGACATGCCCGGCTCGGGCGGCTCGGTGAGGCCCTCCAGGAACGAGTCCATCTGCCAGCCGGCCAGCCGCGCGGTGGTCTGCCCGGTGGAGCGGGCCACCTGCACCGCCATCGCCTCGCTCAGCAGCCCCGCCTCGACGAGACCGGCGAGGCGCCGCAGCGCGAGGACGTCCGCCTCCGTGAACGCCTTGGCCTGGCCGACGTCGGCGAAGCCCATGGCCCGCCAGAAGCGCGTGGCCAGCTCCATGGAGACGCCGGCGGTGCGGGCCGCCTGGAAGGGCGTGTAGCGGCGCTCCGCGCCGAGGATGAGTCCTTCGAGGCGCAGCGCGAGCGGGTCCTCGCCGGGTTCGGCGGCATCGGGGGCCACCCGGCCGTCCGCGTCCGCGCCGGAGCCCGTGTCGTCGACGGTCACGCCTGCTGCCTTTCCGATCTGCCACGGTCAGGTATCGACCGGGCCCAATGCTACGGCAGGTGTGGGCCAGCTCACTCCGTGAGTCACACGGACCGGGCCGTCACAAGGGCGGTCGGGGTCACGCGGGGCGCAGGTGGACGATGTCACCCGCCCCCACGGGCTCCTGCACGCCGTCCTCCGTGGCCAGGACGAGCCGCCCGTCGCCGTCGATCGCGACGGCCTCGCCGGTGATCGACCGGTCCCCGGGCAGTTCGGCCCGGACGACCCGGCCGAGCGTCGAGCAGCCGGCCGCGTAGGTCTCCTGGAGGCCGCTGGCGGCCGGGGCGCCGCCCGCCGCGCGCCACTTGTCGTACCAGTGCTCCAGGGACCGCAGCACGGCCCGCAGCAGGGGGTCGCGGTCCGTGGTGACGGCCCCGGCCAGGGCCAGGGAGGCCGCCTGCGGCACGGGCAGCTCGTCCTCGCGCAGGGTGACGTTGATGCCGACGCCGACGATCACGGCGTTGTCCCCCGCGCGCTCGGCGAGGATGCCGCCTGCCTTGCGTTCCTCGCCGCCGACGGTCACCAGGAGGTCGTTGGGCCACTTGAGTGCGGTGTCCACACCGGCGGACCGGGACAGGCCCGTCGCGACGGCGACACCGGTGAGCAGCGGCAGCCAGCCCCAGCGGGCCACGGGCACGTCGCCCGGCTCCAGCAGCACGGAGAAGAAGAGACCGGAGCGGGCCGGTGCCGTCCACTGCCGGTCCAGACGGCCCCGCCCTGAGGTCTGCTCCTCGGCGACCAGGACGGTGCCCTCGGCCGCCTTGCCCGCGGCGGCCAGGGCGACGAGGTCGGAGTTGGTGGAACCGGTGGACTGCACGACCTCCACACCGGTCCACAGCCCGCCCGCCCGCACGAGTCCACGGCGCAGCGCGTCGGCGTTGAGGGGCGGCCGTTCCAGATCGGACCACCGGTTGCTGTTCGCGTCTGATGCATCTCGCGGCGTCATGCCAGCCACCCTAGGTGTGTGTCGTGCAAGCCACCCGAGGTGTGTTGTACGCCGCACTGCCGATCGGTAGGCCCGCCACTACTCTACGGATGAGTAACCCGTCCCCCTTTTGAGCAGGCAGGGAGCCGTAATCCCGATGTCCGAGCCGGAAGCGCCTCAAGAGATCGACATCCACACCACCGCCGGGAAGATCGCGGATCTTCAGCGCCGTATCCAGGAGGCGACGCACGCCGGCTCGGAACGTGCGGTCGAAAAGCAGCACGCCAAGGGCAAGTTGACGGCCCGTGAGCGGATCGACCTGCTCCTCGACGAGGGGTCCTTCGTCGAGTTCGACGAGCTGACCCGGCACCGTTCCACGGACTTCGGCCTGGAGAAGAACCGCCCCTACGGCGACGGAGTCGTCTCCGGCTACGGCACGGTCGACGGCCGTCCCATCGCCGTGTTCTCCCAGGACTTCACGGTCTTCGGCGGCGCCCTGGGCGAGGTCTACGGCCAGAAGATCGTCAAGGTGATGGACTTCGCGCTGAAGACGGGCTGCCCGGTCATCGGCATCAACGACTCCGGCGGCGCCCGCATCCAGGAGGGCGTGGCCTCGCTGGGCGCGTACGGCGAGATCTTCCGCCGCAACACCCACGCGAGCGGAGTGATCCCGCAGATCTCCCTCGTCGTAGGCCCGTGCGCGGGCGGCGCCGTCTACTCCCCCGCGATCACCGACTTCACGGTGATGGTCGACCAGACCTCGCACATGTTCATCACCGGCCCGGACGTCATCAAGACGGTCACCGGCGAGGACGTGGGCTTCGAGGAGTTGGGCGGCGCGCGCACCCACAACTCGGTCTCCGGTGTGGCGCATCACATGGCGGGCGACGAGAAGGACGCGATCGAGTACGTCAAGCAACTCCTGTCCTACCTCCCGTCCAACAACCTCAGCGAACCGCCGGCGTTCCCCGAGGAGGCAGACCTCACCGTCACGGACGAGGACCGCGAGCTGGACACCCTGGTCCCGGACAGCGCGAACCAGCCGTACGACATGCACACGGTGATCGAACACGTCCTGGACGACGCGGAGTTCTTCGAGACACAGCCACTCTTCGCCCCGAACATCCTCACCGGTTTCGGCCGGGTCGAGGGCCGCCCGGTAGGCATCGTGGCCAATCAACCCATGCAGTTCGCGGGTTGCCTGGACATCGACGCGTCCGAGAAGGCGGCACGCTTCGTCCGCACCTGCGACGCGTTCAACGTCCCGGTCATCACCTTCGTGGACGTCCCCGGCTTCCTCCCGGGCGTCGACCAGGAGCACTACGGCATCATCCGCAGGGGCGCAAAACTGATCTACGCGTACGCGGAAGCGACAGTCCCGTTGATCACGGTGATCACCCGCAAGGCCTTCGGCGGCGCCTACGACGTCATGGGCTCCAAGCACCTCGGCGCCGACCTCAACCTCGCCTGGCCGACCGCCCAGATCGCCGTCATGGGCGCCCAGGGCGCGGTCAACATCCTGCACCGCCGCACGATCGCCGAGGCGGAGGCCGCGGGCGACCTCGACGCGACCCGGGCCCGCCTCATCCAGGAGTACGAGGACGCCCTCCTCAACCCCTACATCGCGGCCGAACGCGGTTACATCGACGCGGTGATCCTCCCCTCCGACACCCGCCGCCACGTCGTACGGGGCCTGCGCCAACTCCGCACCAAGCGCGAGTCCCTGCCCCCGAAGAAGCACGGCAACATCCCCCTGTAGAGGAGCGCCCGCCATGAACATCAAAGTCGTACGGGGCAACCCGACCCCGGAGGAGCTGGCCGCCGCGTTGGCGGTAGTAAGGGCCCGCGCAAGCGCGGCGGCAACCACAACACCGAGCACCCCGAGGCAACGGGACGCCTGGTCCGACCCGTCACGCATCGCGGGCGCGAGGCTCCCTCACCCGGGGCCCACTGCATGGACCCGCACTTTCTGGCCCGGCTAGAGGAGATCCACCTAAGGGGCGCGGGGCTGTGTCGATATGCGGCTCCGCCGCGTGGGCGCGCCCAGCCCCCACCGACCCGCAGCTACAAACAACGCAACACAGCGTCAGCCATCACCCCGTACCCCTCATCGTTGGGGTGCAGCTGATCCCCGAAGTCGTAAGCAGGGTGCAGCCGATCCGATTCATCCGGGTCGGCCATCACCCGATTCAGATCAACAACCCCACCGAACTCCCCCGAGCAACGAACCCACTCGTTGACCTCATGACTCACCTTCGCCGCCCGCTCCCCCCAGTGATCAGACCCCCCGAACGGCAACAAGGTCGCCCCGATCACAGTGAGTTCAGAAGCCTGCCGTATCAACTCCCGGTACCCGGCGATGACTTCCCCCGCGGAAACCACCGGCGCCGGCTTGTACGTAGGCTGCGCATCCGTCTCGCTGAACCCGATGTCGTTGAGCCCCAGCAACACAACGACCGTGTCCACCCCGGCCAGTCGCAACACATCCCGCCCCAGCCTGCGCAGCCCCTTCTCCCCATACCACGCGGAGTCGTTGAGCAGCAGATTCCCCCCGATCCCCGCGTTCAGCACGGGCCTCCCGGTCCGCTCGGCCAAGGCATCCGACCACCGCCGATCGGCCCTCGGCGTGGACCCGAACCCATCGGTGATGGAGTCACCGAAGAGGGCAATCCCGTCCGTACGCCCGGAGTCGGTCTCGACGGCGGACAGGAAGTACCAGGACTCGCTGGACTCGGTGAACCCCTCCCCGCCCAGCAGGCATCCCGCACCCCGGTAACTGGTCGCGAACGCCTGCGCATGGAAGGTCGCCGGCCCGGTGGCCGTATCGAAGTAGAGCGTGACGGCCACCGACTCCCCTGCCGCTACGGCGAGTTGGACCGCGTCGCTCACCAACTCCCCCCGCGCCGGTATCTCCCCCTCCGCCGAGCCGTCGAAGGTCAGCCGCACAACAGCCCCCGCGCGGGCCACGGCACCGCCCGCGATCCGCACCGGCGAGGTCCCGTACGCGTTCGAGAACCGCACCCGCACCCTCCTCCCACCCGCCGTCAGCCGCACGACCTGCCGTAGCGACTGGCGCCAGAAGCCCTCCCGGGACCAGTTCGGCGTGAAGCCCTCGCTCGGGAGCTGGGGTGACGCGGTCCAGGCAGCAGTGAACATGGCACACCTCTCCAAAAGGAACCACAGTCCCATTACCCTAACGGAACCATGGACCCTTTTGACGGCACCGAAAGGAAGCCGAGGAAGTTGAGTACCCGTACTCAGGCGCCCTCCCCGGTCCGGTCGCACGCTGGTGGACATGCTGTGGTCCGACCCCGACAACGAGCCTCCCGAGGAACTGCGGGAGATGCAGGTCATGTTGCGGCGGCTCGGAATCCTCATGGCACTCGCGATGGTGCTGGCGATGATCGTGCTCGGGTTGTCCGGCTGAGGCGAGCGCGGCGCAGCGCAGCGGCGCCGATACGCTGAACGCATGACAGATCAGCCGCGCCGCCGACTCGTGCTCGCCTCCCAGTCCCCCGCCCGGCTGGGCCTGCTGCGCCAGGCCGGACTGGACCCCGAGGTGATCGTGAGCGGGGTCGACGAGGACGCCGTCAGCGCCCCCACCCCGGCCGAACTCGCCCTCGCCCTCGCCGAGGCCAAGGCCTCCGTCGTCGCCGCGAAGCCCGAGGTCAAGGGCGCGCTGGTGATCGGCTGCGACTCGGTGCTCGACCTGGACGGCGAGGCCCTCGGCAAGCCCGCCGACGCCGAGGAGGCCACCGCCCGCTGGAAGTCGATGCGCGGCCGGGCAGGGACCCTCCAGACCGGTCATTGCGTCTACGACACGACGAACGGCCGGTACGTCTCGGCCACCGCGTCCACCGTCGTCCGCTTCGGCGAACCGACCGACGCCGAGATCGCCGCGTACGTCGCCTCGGGCGAACCCCTCTACGTCGCCGGGGCGTTCACCCTCGACGGCCGCTCGGCGCCGTTCATCGAGGGCATCGACGGCGACCACGGCAACGTGATCGGCATCAGCCTGCCGCTCGTTCGCCGCCTGCTGGCCGAACTGGGCGTCGGCATCACGGAGTTGTGGACGCCAGGAGAGGGATGATCAGGAGGGGCTGGGAGCGGCCGGGGGCGCGACAGGCCCCGGGCCCTCGCTCTCACCGCCCTTGTCCACGCTCTGCCCGGCACCGCCCTCGGACGGCCCCTCAAGGCGGTCGTACGTCATCAGGAGCAGGACGACGAGGCCGAGCACCACCACCATGGACACGAACGCTCCCGGGCCCACCAGGCCCCACGCGAACGCGCCCAGCAGCGCGTGCACCACGGCCACGCTGATCAGCAGGATCCGGCCGAAGCCGGCCGGGGCCCGGTCGCGCAGGGCGACGAGCAGGGCGACCACTCCGCACAGGGCGAAGTAGAGGCCGAAGACGATTCCGCCGGCCTTCGAGGAGATGGACATCGCGTCCGGGTCGAGGCCGGCCAGGGACATGTCCTGGCGATCGACGACGATCCCCAGGAACCAGTTCAGCGCGGCCACTCCGAGCGCCTCCACGAAGAGGACGAGCGCCAAGATCCATGCCACCGGCCTGCGCACCACCGGACCCACCCACTTCCGCCGTTACCCCAAGTACGTTTCGAGACAACCCGAACGCTACTAACGGGTAAACCCCGGGACAAGGGTTGCGATGGGGGCAAAGAATCATTGGGCCATTCGTAGGGACTCCACAAAGAAACGGCGTGGCACGCGGCACGCTCTCACAGAGACCTTGCCCACACCGGAGAGCTAGGGTTTCCACGAGGAGTCCTGCGTACCGAGGTGCGACAAGGGATTTCGCGGGTCGAGCGGGCCCCGCATCACGCTCCGTGTGGGCAAGCTCACCACTGGGGACGGGTCGATGCGCCGTGTCGGCAGTCCCTAAACTCGGCTTGTTTCAAGGAGGGAGCCTCAATCGTGCGCAAGGTGCTCATCGCCAATCGTGGCGAAATCGCTGTCCGCGTAGCCCGGGCCTGCCGGGACGCCGGGATCGCGAGCGTGGCCGTATACGCCGACCCGGACCGGGACGCTCTGCATGTCCGCGCCGCGGATGAGGCGTTCGCCCTGGGCGGTGACACACCGGCGAGCAGCTATCTGGACATGGACAAGGTCCTGGGCGCGGCCCGCGAGTCCGGTGCCGACGCCATCCACCCCGGCTACGGATTCCTGT
The DNA here is from genome assembly GCF_048158785.1 of Streptomyces colwelliae. Lineage (NCBI taxonomy): Bacteria > Bacillati > Actinomycetota > Actinomycetes > Kitasatosporales > Streptomycetaceae > Streptomyces > Streptomyces colwelliae. The sequence continues at coordinate 7,921 of NZ_JBLTJC010000297.1, forward strand.
CGGAGAACGCCGAGTTCGCCCAGGCGGTCCTCGACGCGGGCCTGATCTGGATCGGCCCGCCGCCGCAGGCGATCCGGGACCTCGGTGACAAGGTCGCCGCCCGGCACATCGCCCAGCGCGCCGGCGCCCCGCTGGTGGCCGGCACGCCGGACCCGGTGTCGGGCTCGGACGAGGTCGTCGCGTTCGCCGAGCAGCACGGACTGCCCATCGCGATCAAGGCCGCCTTCGGTGGCGGCGGTCGCGGTCTGAAGGTGGCCCGCACGCTCGAAGAGGTTCCCGAGCTGTACGACTCCGCGGTGCGCGAGGCGGTCGCAGCCTTCGGCCGCGGCGAGTGCTTCGTCGAGCGCTACCTGGACAAGCCGCGGCACGTGGAGACCCAGTGCCTGGCCGACTCCCACGGCAACGTGGTCGTCGTGTCGACGCGCGACTGCTCCCTCCAGCGCCGCCACCAGAAGCTGGTCGAGGAGGCGCCCGCGCCGTTCCTGTCGGACGAGCAGGTCGCCGAGCTGTACTCCTCCTCGAAGGCCATCCTCAAGGAGGCCGGCTATGTCGGCGCCGGGACCGTCGAGTTCCTCGTCGGCCAGGACGGCACGATCTCCTTCCTGGAGGTCAACACCCGCCTCCAGGTGGAGCACCCGGTCACCGAGGAGGTCGCCGGCATCGACCTCGTCCGCGAGATGTTCCGCATCGCCGACGGCGGGGAACTCGGCTACGGCGACCCCGAACTGCGCGGCCACTCCTTCGAGTTCCGCATCAACGGCGAGGACCCGGGCCGCGGCTTCCTGCCCGCGCCCGGCACCGTCACCACGTTCGCCCCGCCGTCCGGTCCGGGTGTGCGCCTGGACGCCGGTGTCGAGTCGGGCTCGGTCATCGGCCCGGCGTGGGACTCGCTCCTCGCCAAGCTGATCGTCACCGGCGCGACCCGCGAGCAGGCGCTCCAGCGTGCCGCGCGGGCGCTGGAGGAGTTCCAGGTCGAGGGCATGGCCACGGCCATCCCGTTCCACCGCGCGGTCGTCACCGACCCGGCGTTCGCCCCCGAACTCACCGGCTCCACCGACCCGTTCACGGTCCACACCCGCTGGATCGAGACCGAGTTCGTCAACGAGATCAAGCCCTTCGCGGCCCCCACGGACGCCGAGGCGGACGAGGACGCGGACCGCGAGACGATCGTCGTCGAGGTCGGCGGCAAGCGCCTTGAGGTCTCCCTCCCGGTCTCGCTCGGCATGTCCCTGGCCCGCACCGGCCTCGCCGCCGGCGCCAAGCCCAAGCGCCGCGCGGCCAAGAAGTCCGGCCCGGTCGCCTCCGGTGACACCCTCGCCTCGCCGATGCAGGGCACGATCGTCAAGGTCGCGGTCGAGGAGGGCCAGGAGGTCAAGGAGGGCGACCTCATCGTCGTACTCGAGGCCATGAAGATGGAACAGCCGCTGAACGCGCACAAGTCCGGCACGATCAAGGGACTCGGCGCGGAGGTCGGTGCGTCCGTCACCTCCGGCGCGGCGATCTGCGAGATCAAGGACTGACCCGGCAGTACGTCCAGGGGTGCCCGGCCGACAGGAACAGCCTGTCCGCCGGGCACCTCTGTAATGTGACGGGACAGTGCCTAGGAGGGCAGGTGGGACCCATGGCCGACACAGTCAGGCCGCCGGCGGGGCTGCGCGCCGACGCCCGCCGCAACTACGAGCGGCTGCTCGCCGAGGCCCGCGTGTCCTTCGCCGCGCACGGCACGGACGCGTCCCTGGAGGACGTGGCCCGGCGTGCGGGGGTCGGTATCGGCACGCTGTACCGCCACTTCCCGAACCGGCAGTCTCTGATGAGCGCGGTGTTCGAGGACGCGGTGGGTGAACTCCTCGCGCGGTCCCGGGAGTTGCGGGACGCGCCGCAGCCGTGTGTCGCTCTGGTGAGCTGGCTGCGCGAGATGGTGGCGCACGCGAGTGAGTACCGGGGGCTTTCCCGGGCGCTGATGGCGGTCGCCCATGACGGGACGTCCGCGCTGGCCCGGTGCAGCGATCCGATCCGTGAGGCGGGGGGTGCGTTGCTCTGCCGAGCGCAGGACGCCGGTGACGTGCGCGGTGACGTCGAGATCGGCGACCTGCTTCAGCTGACGCATGCGATCGCTCTCGCGGCTGAGGGCAACCCGGGGGACCCTGAACTGGCGGACAGATTGCTGACGTTGACGTTGCGAGGGTTGAAGCCGTAGCGCTGGTTCGGTTTTCGGGTGCGGCGCCGTCGTGGCTGGTCGCGCAGTTCCCCGCGCCCCTTAAAAGCAGGTCGGCTCAAACGGGGCCGGTTTTTAGGGGCGCGGGGAACTGCGCGACCAGCCCCCACCGACCCGCACCCGAAAACGCACCTGCAACGACGCGATCAACGCCTGCGCAGATCCGCCACCCTCGCCGCGCGCTCCCGCTCGGGAGACTCCCCGCCCAGGACGCCCGCCGCGCGCAACCCCGGTCCCCCGCCCGGCACTTGACCCCGTCGCGGAGCCGGGAGGGGTACCTCTCGGCGGCGTTGTTCCCGCGTCGGGGTCTGTTCACCCCCCTGGCTTCCCGAACCGCCGGCCACGGCGATCTGCACCCCCTGGTCGGCGAGTGCCTGCAACTCCGTTGCCGCGCGGTCGTCGTGGCCCGGGGGCTCGTCGGTGACGAGGCGGGTGATGACGTCCGTGGGCACGGTCTGGAACATGGTGTCCGTGCCGAGCTTGGTGTGGTCGGCCAGGACGACGACCTCGGCGGCCGCCTGGACGAGGGCCCGGTCGACGGACGCCGACAGCATGTTGGACGTGGAGAGGCCGCGCTCGGCGGTGAGTCCGCTCCCGGAGAGGAAGGCCCGGGAGACGCGCAGCCCCTGGAGGGACTGCTCGGCCCCGCTGCCCACCAGCGCGTAGTTGGAACCGCGCAGGGTGCCCCCGGTCATGACGACCTCCACGCGGTTGGCATGGGCCAACGCCTGGGCCACCAGAAGGGAGTTGGTGACCACGGTCAGCCCGGGCACCCGGGCGAGCCGGCGGGCCAGCTCCTGTGTGGTGGTACCCGCCCCCACCACGATGGCCTCGCCCTCTTCGACGAAGCTGGCGGCGAGATCGGCGATGGCCGTCTTCTCCGCGGTCGCGAGATGCGATTTCTGCGGAAAGCCGGATTCTCGCGTGAACCCGCCCGGCAATACCGCACCGCCGTGCCGGCGGTCGAGGAGTCCTTCTGCCTCCAGTGCGCGCACGTCCCGCCGTACGGTCACTTCGGAGGTCTGGACGACGCGGGCGAGCTCACGGAGCGATACGGCCCCATTCGCTCGCACCATTTCGAGGATCAATTGGCGACGTTCTGCAGCGAACACGAAACTGACAGTAACCCCAACGACCGTCTGCTTTCAGGTGTTTGCGCCGAATAACGGAAGTTGTTCGTACAGCAGGACGGGAAGTGGTATAGGGCCTAGTCTCGCCGCCTATGCCGCCCGAATGGTCGACAACTCCCCGTGACCAGCGGGGAGTCCACTTCGGCTCAGACTTCGCCCGTCGCCTTCCGCGTGTGGAGCTGCCGGGCCACCTCGGCGATCGAGCCCGAAAGAGACGGGTAGACGGTGAAGGCGTTCGCGATCTGTTCGACCGTCAGGTTGTTGTCGACGGCGATCGAGATCGGATGGATCAGTTCCGAGGCGCGGGGCGCCACGACCACACCGCCGACGATGATGCCGGTGCCCGGGCGGCAGAAGATCTTGACGAAGCCGTCCCGGATGCCCTGCATCTTCGCGCGCGGGTTGCGCAGCAGCGGGAGCTTCACGACGCGGGCGTCGATCTTGCCGCCGTCGACGTCGGCCTGGCTGTAGCCGACGGTCGCGATCTCGGGGTCGGTGAAGACGTTCGACGAGACCGTCTTCAGGTTGAGCGGGGCCACCGCGTCGCCCAGGAAGTGGTACATGGCGATACGTCCCTGCATCGCGGCCACCGAGGCGAGCGCGAAGATCCCGGTCACGTCACCGGCCGCGTACACACCCGGAGCGGTCGTACGCGAGACCTTGTCGGTCCAGATGTGGCCCGAGTCGCGCAGCCTGACGCCCGCTTCCTCCAGGCCCATGCCCGCGGAGTTCGGGATGGCGCCGACCGCCATGAGGCAGTGCGAGCCGGTGATGACCCGGCCGTCGGCGAGGGTGACCTCGACCTTGTCGCCGACCCGCTTGGCGGACTGGGCGCGGGAGCGGGCCATGACGTTCATCCCGCGGCGCCGGAAGACGTCCTCCAGGACGGCGGCGGCGTCCGGGTCCTCGCCGGGGAGGACGCGGTCGCGGGACGACACGAGGGTGACCTTGGAGCCGAGGGCCTGGTAGGCGCCGGCGAACTCGGCGCCCGTGACACCGGAGCCGACCACGATCAACTCTTCGGGGAGTTCGGTCAGGTCGTAGACCTGGGTCCAGTTGAGGATGCGCTCGCCGTCGGGGCGGGCGTCGTCCAGCTCGCGGGGGTGACCGCCGGTCGCGATGAGGACGGCGTCCGCGACGAGGGTCTCCTCGGTGCCGTCGGCGGCCTTCACGATCACCTTGCGCGAGCCGTCGATGGCCTGCATGCCGTCGAGCCGGCCCCGGCCGCGCATGACACGGGCGCCGGCCCGGGTCACGGACGCGGTGATGTCGTGCGACTGGGCCAGCGCGAGGCGCTTCACACGCCGGTTGACCTTGCCGAGGTCCACACCGACGACCCTTGCCGCCTGTTCCAGCGGTGGGGTGTCGTCGGCGACGATGATGCCGAGTTCCTCGTACGACGAGTCGAAGGTGGTCATCACCTCGGCCGTCGCGATAAGGGTCTTCGACGGGACGCAGTCGGTCAGCACCGACGCCCCGCCCAGACCGTCGCAGTCGACGACGGTCACCTCCGCGCCGAGCTGCGCTGCCACCAGCGCCGCTTCATAGCCGCCGGGTCCGCCACCGATGATCACGATCCGAGTCACGTACCCCATTGTCCCGCACGCTTCAAGGTGCTTCCGCCCGGGGGCGAGGCCCTGCCGGGCGGAGAGGGGCGATGGGAGGCGCGCCGGAGCCGTCGGTACAGGTA
>NZ_JBLTJC010000298.1:0-12944 GCF_048158785.1 Streptomyces colwelliae
CCCTCGCCCCCGCCCCCGTCCCGCAGCTCCGTCACCCGCTCCAGCAGGATCGCCTCCCAGGTGCGTCGCAGTTGGGTCCTGAGGAGCGGGAGGGGCCCGGCGTCGCGCCCCTTGAGGTGGTCGGCGAGGCGGACGACGGTGTCGCAGCGGGCGAGCCAGAGGCCGCGCAGGCAGGGGCGGGCGCCGTAGCCGGCGAGGGTGGCGGCGCGTACGGCGGCGGGGGAACCGACCGCCAGGGCGAGTCCGGCGATGTCCTCGGCGGGGTCGCCGAGGGTCGCGTCGGTCCAGTCCAGGACACCGCGCACCCGGCCGTCGGCGCTGACCACGAGATGTTCGCCCTTGAGGTCGTGGTGGACGAGGACCGCGGTGCCGGGCTGCGCGGCGAGCTGGATCGCGCCGGGCTGGGTGAGCTGGTGGAGGCGTGCGGCGTCGAACTCGTCGGCGGCGGCGAGTCGTTCGGCGGCCTGCTCGGCGGCGCGGCGCAGGGCCTCCAGGGAGCGCGGGGCGGTGCGCGGGATCCCGAGCGACTCGGCCTGCCGGGCGGGCACCTCGCGCAGCCCGGTGAGCAGCCCGGCCAGGTCGGCCTCGCCGACGGCGGAGACGTCCTGGTCCTCGCCGGACCGGCCGGGCACCTTGGTGTCCAGCGTGTAGGTGAGCCCGGGCGCCCACTCGCCGTGCGCCACGCTCGCCGGAACCGCGACGGGGAGATACGGCCGTACGAGGTCGCGCAGGCGCAGTTCGCGGCGTTGCCGCAGGGTGGCCGCACGGTCCGGGGCGAGGCGCAGCACATGGCGGGAGCCGACCCACCAGGTGGTGTGCCCGCCGCCCTCGGCGACGGGCCGGATCTCGGGTCCGGCACCGTCGGCCGTACCGTCCTTGAGCAGGGAACGGACCAGTTGGCGGACGGTGTCCGCGGTGGGTGTCGGTGCCTGGGTCATGGTCGCGCCGTTACCGTTCGGGGTGTCGGGGGCTCCTGGTCGTCGTCAGTCCACCAGGGCCATCTCGCGGGCCGTGTTGTTGAGCCGGCGGCCGCCGTCCCCGGTCACCGTGACGATGTCCTCGATGCGTACCCCGAAGCGGCCGGGCAGATAGATGCCGGGCTCCACGGAGAAGCACATCCCGGGTACGAGGGGCTGTTCCTCGCCCTCGATCATGTACGGCGGTTCGTGCGTGGTGACGCCGATGCCATGGCCGGTGCGGTGGATGAAGTAGGGGCCGTATCCGGCGTCGTCGATGACGGCGCGGGCGGCGCGGTCGACCTCCTGGCAGGCGACTCCGGGGCGCACCGCGCGGAAGCCGGCCTCCTGGGCCTCGCGGACGAGGTCGTGGACGCGCTGCTCCTCGTCGCTGGGGTCGCCGACGTGGACCGTGCGTGAGGTGTCGGAGCCGTAGCCGTCCTTGAGTCCGCCGAAGTCGAGGACGATCATGTCGCCCCGCTGGATGACGCGGTCGCCGACCTCGTGGTGCGGGTTGGCTCCGTTGGGGCCTGAGGCGACGATCGTGAAGTCGACCTGGGAGTGCCCGAACTGCCGTAGCAGATCGGCGAGATCGGCGCCGACGTCGGACTCGCGGCGGCCGGCGAAGGGTACCTTCCGGATCTCCTCGTACGCCGCGTCGGCGGCCGCTCCGGCGGCCGCCATGAGGTCCAGTTCCGCCGCGTCCTTCACCGCGCGCAGCATCGGCAGCGCGTCGGTGAGGGAGGCGTAGGTGGTGTCGGGCAGCGTCTTCTGCATGCCCAGCAGGTGCATCGACCAGGCGTTGTCGCTGATGCCGAAGCGGCCCGTCGCGTCGAGGAGCGCGGCGGTGGCCGCGTACGGGTCCTTGCCGTCGGTCCAGTCACGCAGGGTGAGGGCGTCGGCGCCGGCCGCCTTGGCCGCGTCGGGGGCCTCCAGGGTGGGCACGACGAGGACCGGGGAGCGGCCGGGGGCCAGGACGAGGACGGTGAGCCGTTCGGTGATCGCGGTGGGCGCGTAGCCGGTGAGCCACACCAGGTCCGGTCCCGGAGCGACCAGGAGCCCCGCGAGACCGGCGTCGGCGGCGGCCCCCGCGGCACGGTCCATGCGGGCCCTGTAGTCGGCGGCGGTGAAGGGCGCGGGCGTGCTACCGGTCATTCAGGCCTCCGAGGACGGACGGAACGGGGCTACGGTCAGCATCCTGCCCGGACCCGGAGGGCCACGCGAGCCGATCGGCGGGACTCCCCCGACCAGGCCTCACGGCAGGAGGCCCCGGCGCAGCGTCCGGGGCCGTCCCGGCCGAGGGTCCGCGTCACGTCGTGCGCCACCTACGGGGCGACGCGCGACGCCCCGTAGGTGGCGCCGCGACGCGCGACGCCCGCTCAGACGACGTACCCGGGGACCACGGTGAACTGCTGGAAGCCGCCGCTGTGGTGCCGCACCGTGATCGTGACCTCGTCCCCCGGGTGGGCACGCGCGACCGCGCGCGCGAGGTCGGCCGCCGAGTCGACCCGGGTGCCGCCGAACGTGAGCAGGACGTCGCCGCGGATCAGGCCGGCCGTGTAGCCGGGGCCGGGGATGTGGACGCCGACGACCAGGGCGCCCGCCTTCTCGGCGTCCACGGCCTCCACGCCGAGTGTCGCGGCGGCGGGCGTGGGCGACGGCGACGGGCTCGCCGAGGGCGCGGGCCGGCCGGTCGGGGCGGTCGTCGGCTCCGGGTGCCGGGCTGCCTGGCGCTGCGCCTCGGCGAGTCTGCTCATGCCGATCACCGTGGCGCCGACCGTGCCGAGTCCGATCCCCGACAGCACCAGGACGGTCCCGACGAACAGGCCGAACAGCAGGGTCACGAGCCGTCGGCCGCGGCGCCGCGCGGCGTGCGGGCGCCGGCCGGCGCCGGGCTTGGTGCCGCCGCCGGGTTCCTGACCGGGCATCGGCTTGGGACGCAACGCAGTCTGTTCCATGGATCGCCTCCGGCAGATGCTCTACCCGGCGCACCGGCGCCCGACGTGCCACGAACGAGTGAGACTGACCGACGGTCAGGAGCGGGAAGCGGCGCCCGTCGCACGCGCGCGTGGCGCCCACCTCCATGTCACCGCTGTTCCGTCAGCCGCCCCATCAACCGCGCCGCCGCCCCTCGCGGCGCACCCCCGTGCACCAGTTCCGTACGGTGCACGACACGTGGTTCGGTGAGCGGGACGGCGACCGCGCCCGGTACCCCGGTGGCCGCCGAGCGGGGCAGCAGGGTCAGGCCGTGGCCCGCGGCGGCGAGGGCGGTGAGGACGCGGACGTCGGTGCCGTCGTGGCGGAGGGCCGGGCGGAAGGCACCGCCGCCGTTCGCGGCCCTGAGTTACGCGAGGGGCACGCCCGCGTCGGGGGCGTCGAGTCAGCGGGCGGCGGCCAGGTCGCCGAGGCGCAGGGCGGGGCGGCCGGCGAGGGGATGGGCGTCGGGGAGCAGGACGCAGACGGGTTCCTCGGCGACGCCGTGGGTGTTCAGCGGGGCCACATCGACACCCTGCGCGCACACGGCCTGGGCTTCTCCGGTCACGACGAGGACGGCCACGTCCGGATCGCCGAACTCCCCGGCCACCCCTTCTTCCTGGCCACCTTCTTCCAGCCGGAACTGGCCGGCGACGGCTCGCGCCCGCATCCGGTGGTACGGGCGCCGGCGCGAGCCGCGGTCGTCCGAGCGGGCCAGGTGGAACGTCAGCCCTCCTGAACCTCCGCGGGTTCTTCCTCTCAGCCGAACGGCAGCGCCGGTACCCGGTCCGGGACGAAGCCGTGTGAACGCCTCGCCAGGTACGTGGACTTGTAGCGGTCGACCTCGCGGTGCCAGTTCAGGATGCCCGCCATCCAGTGCTGGAGGTCGGTCACATAGCCCCGCATGATCTCGCGTGCCTCGTCCGAGAGGTCGAAGTCGTCGTAGACGATGGGCAGTTCGTTCGCGGCGACGTGTTCGAACTGGTGCATGCGCTGGGTCATCAGGTCGTGGACGACGCCGAGTGCGGTCGGGTAGTCGATGCCGAAGAAGTTCTGCACGACGAGGATGGCGTTGTGGACCTCGCCCTCGTACTCGATCTCCTTCTGGTAGGAGAAGACGTCGTTGAGGAGGCAGGCGTAGTCGATGGCCGCGTTCTCCAGGGCGCGGACCGGGCCGGTGCGGTAGACCTCGGGCGGGACCTTCGGGCCGTGGCCCATGCGGCACAGGCTGAGGGTGAGGTCGGAGCCGAAGGTGGCGCGGCGCATCTCCAGGTAGTCGATCGGGTCGGGGATGCGGTGCTGGATCTGGTTGGCCAGCTCCCAGACCCAGCTCTCGGTCATCTTGTTGATCGCGGTCTTCAGGGTGCGCCGGTCGTCCAGGGGCATCTCGGCGGTGGTGAGGGCCCACAGGTCGATGAGTCCGCGTTCCATGCCGTTGACCGGGACGATGACCGCCGGTCCCTCGACGGGCATGCAGTCCGACAGGCGGGCCGTGGTGACGCGGGCGGCGGCGAGGTCGCCGCGGATGCCGTAGACCAGAGGGTAGTAGTCGTCGCCGTAGGTCCCCCAGGCGAGCCAGCGGGAGCTGAGGTCGAGGGCCGCTTCGGTGGCGTCCGGGTCGATGCCGGCGGAGCAGAGCGGGAGGTCGGCGGCGGCGAGTTTCTCCTCGTCCCAGACGCCCTCCTCCAGCATGCCCATGGCGTGCATCCAGTCGACGAGGCGGACGCGGGCGCCGTCCAGGTGCGGGCTCAGTTCGACCTCGAACGGCATGTAGAAGTCGGGGAGTTGAGAGGGGCCGACCTTCTGGAAGGGCACGTGCGTGTAGGCGCGCAGCCGTTCGGCACCGGCCGCGGCGAGCAGGGCGCCGATGTCGGCGGCGGAGGTGCCGATGCCGGTCGGTCCGTTCAACGGCGAGTTGTCGAGGGCGCCTTCGTTCATGTAGCGGCTGGAGCGCAGGTGCCATTCGTGGCCGCCGGACTGCCAGTCCTGGAGGCCCTGGGCGTAGGCGGCGACCGCCCTGACCTCGTCGGGGGTGAGACCTTTCTCCAGGGCGACGGCGGGCACTTCGGTGAACGCGGTGTGCTCGAACTGGTGGAGCCGGGAGGTGAGGACGTCGTTGACGGTGTCGGCGGCCTCCTGGGTGGTGCAGCCGAAGAAGGACTCCAGGACGAGCACGCCGTTGCTCAACTCGCCCTCGTCCTCGACCTCCCGCTGGTAGGAGAAGAGGTCGTTGCGCAGGTGGACGCCGTCGGAGAAGGTCTCCATCAGCACCCGCAGCGGCCGCTCCTCGGCCACGGCCGCGGGCACTTCGGCGGTCGCGTACTCCACCAGGCCCGCCGACCAGGGCGCCCCGCCCACCTTGCGGCGCATCTCGATGTACTCGACGGGGTTGGCGACCCGCCCCTCGTTGATGTTGGACAGCTCCCACAGGGACTCGTTGAGCAGGTGCTCGGTGGCGACGGCGAAGCGGCGGCGCCAGTCGACGGACATCGACGGCACTGTGCGCGCCCACAGGTCGGCGAGCCCCGCCTCGACCGGATTCTCCGGCTCCGGTACGGGAGTTGAGAGGTCGAGCGGCATGAACAGCGGCAGCCGGTCCAGGTAGGCCTTGCCGCCTGCGCGGTCCTGGCTGCGTTTGAAGATCTCCAGGAAGTGGTCGTCGAAGAAGAACACCCACACATACCAGTCGGTGATCAGCGACAGGGCGGGCCCGTCGCAGTCGGGGTGGGTGTAGGCGCAGAGCAGGCCGTAGTCGTGCGCGTCGAGGTCGGCCTGCTCCCAGATCCCGGAGCCCTCCAGCATGCCCATCTCGCGTGCCCACGTGGACGAGTGGGCGCGGGCCTCGTCCAGATGCGGGTTGAGGCGCGCGGGATACGGCATGTAGAAGTGCGGGAGTTCGAACGGCTGGGTCATGGCCGGGCCCTACCCGCGGCCCTCAACGGCCATCCCGGGCGGGGGACATGATCACACCATCGCGTGAATCACCGGCGAACCCATGCGTTTCCCGGGCGTCTTGTGACGTTCGCACCCACGCGCTTCCTCCGCCGTTCAGGCAAGGCGCGAAACGAGTTCCTCCGCGACCCACTCCAGCGCGTCCGGCAACGACTCCGTGGCCACCGGCAGCCACAGGGACGCGGAGACGAGCCCGGCGTCGGACAGCCGGCCCAGTTCGTCCCGTACGCTCTCGGCCGTCGCGTCCGCCCCGCCCAGCGGCCGGCCCGGCACCTTCACCGAGGGGGTGAATCCGGGCGGCACGAGGAACAGGCCCGCCGTCAGGTCCAGTGTGCCCGGGTCGCGGCCCGCCTCGTCGCCGAGCGCGTCGAGCCGCGCGCGTACTCCGGTGAGCGCCTCCGCGTCGACCCCGGAGCCGTGCCACGCGTCGCCGAAGCTCAGGGCCCGGCGCAGTGCCGCGTCGCTCTGTCCGCCGATCCAGACGCCGGGACCGCCCTCGGTGGACGGCAGCACCCCGAGCCGCGGTGATCCCTCGCCGCGCCACAACTGCCGTACGGCGGTGAGCTGTTCGTCGGTCCGGCGGCCCCGGCCCGCGAACGGGACGCCGACGGCCGCGTACTCCTCGGTGTCCCAGCCGGTGCCGATCCCCAGCGTGAAACGGCCCCCGGAGAGCCGGTCGAGGGTGGCGGTCTGGTGGGCCAGGATCAGCGGGTTGTACAGCGGCAGCACCAGCACGCTGGTGACCAGGCCGATCCGCCGTGTCGCCCCGGCCACGGCCGCCAGCAGGATCAGCGGGTCCGGGGTCACGCCTGAGGCACCGGCCACCGCGTGACCGCTGGCGAAGACATGATCGAACCCCAACTCCTCGGCCCTGACGGCCGTTTGGAGGACCGAGTCCAACTCCCCCTCCTGGTCCGGCCACAGACGGTGTGGTGCCACTCCGATACGCATCTCTGTCGTACTCCCCTCACGCGACGACAACGCCCGGCAGGAACGTCGGTGACCGACCCAACTACACACCGGCCGCCGAGGACACCCCCCGCACCTGGATCAGCGCATGGGTGCCGCCCGTACGCCACCGCTGCCCCTCCGCCGCGACCAACGCGGCCTCGGTGCGGGCCTCCAGGCCGGTGATCACATCGGACTTGAGGGTGCGCAAGGCCGCGACCGGGCCCGGGAAGTAAGCGGTGACGTCGGCGAAGGGAGTGGTCGGGGCCCAGCGGCAATCACCCACCAGGCGGCGGTAGTTGAGGTCGCCCTTCACGATGGTCAGGGTGGCAGCGGCGAACTCGGCGCGGAGGTCGGCCGGCATGTCGGCGTACGGCAGCGGCGCGCAGGAGAAGGGGTGGGCGCGCACGGTGAGGCGGCCGTCCGCCATGGCCGACCAGAGGCTGCGGCCGTACGTCGCCGCCGCACCCGGCGCCGCGGTCAGCCGGTGCAGGGCGTCGACCACGTCGGCGGTCGTGGCGTCGGAGACGTAGTACGGGTGCGGCTTGATGTGCAGGACCGCCCGCTCGATGCGCCCTTCGTCGAGAAGATGGGCCAACAGGAGGAGATCGGGGATGAGTTCGCGGCCGGCGTTGTCCGCGACGAGGCAGAGGGTGCCGGTGCCGGGGAGGAGCGACCAGAGCAACTCGCTGTCGTCGGCGACCAGAGCCGGGACGGGGGCCTGCGCGGCCGACTCCGCTCCGACTGCCGAGAGGCGGAAGCCGAGGTCCGCGCGGTTGCCCCAAAGGGAGCCGTGCAGAAGGGAGTTGGCGCGCTCCTCGGGCGGCTTGGACTCCAGTTCGTCGAGTGCGGTGAGTTCCTCGTCCGTCTCGGGGGCGTCGAGTTCGGCGCGCTTGAAGGGGCGGAACGGGTCGATGCCCTGCCAGGCGCCGGGGCCGAAGTAGCCGACGGCGTCGAGGAGTTGGCGGTAGAAGTAGCTCTCGGACCAGAGCCAGGGCACGTCGTACCAGGACTGTCCGGCGTACGTGTCGGTGCCCCACGCCGCCCATTGGTCCTGGTCGGCGGCATCAGAAGGAAGGGGCTCGATCGTGCCCTCGGTGCAGTTCTTCAGGAGGGCGTCGAGGGCGCGGTGCTGCCCGGGGTCGTACGGGAAGGCGTCCCGGACCTGCTGGATGATCGCGGGGTGCCGTTCGGCCAGCACGCTGCGGGGGAACGAGCCTGGCTCGTTGCCGAGGATGACGGGCGCGGTGGGGGTCTCGGGCATGCGCCTCACCGTACCGGGCGGGTCAGTCGGTCTCGATCTCCCGCTCCAGGCGCGCGGCGAGGCTGAGATAGCGGGCGCGGCGGGGGACGGGGACCAGGCCGCGGATCACCAGGTGCCACATCTCGGCCGTCCGGCGGGGTTGTAATGCCACCGGTTCGAGGGTGCGGCCCAGGACGCGGATGCCGACGAAGAGGCCGACGAGCGTACGGGCCACGGCGTCCACGTCGGTGTCGGGGTGTGCGTCGGCTTCCGCGACGGCGCCCGCGAGTTTGCGGGAGGCGATGTCCAGCCACTCGGTGAAGGGGTGCGGCATCGGGGGCCGTACCTCGATCTCCCCTGCGGCGAGCCGGAGTCCGGCGCGCGGGATGGGGCCCTCGACGGCCAGCCGCGTCATGGCGAACGTGACACGTATCAACGTCTCCAGTGAGGAGTAGCCCCGGCTGTCCATCTCTCTGGAGATCTGCCGCGAGGCCTTGGCCTGCATCTCCAGGATCGTGTGGGCCAGGTCTTCCTTGGCCGCGAAGTGGAAGTACAGGGCACCTTTGGTGACCTGGGCTTGGTCGACGATGTCGCTCAGGCTGGTGGATTCATAGCCCTGCCGGTCGAACAGCTCGGCGGCGGCCGTGATGATCGTTGTGCGGGTCTGCTCGGCCCGTAGCTGCCTCACCATCGACTGACATACTCCCGTGAAGGAAAAACAACGGCCCGTGCCGTTTTTTATTACCCCCTGTAGACAGTAGCTCACCGTGCGACGGTGCCGACTTTGCACCCCAAGACTGCCAACACCCCTCACGTTCCCATCACTTGCATCCCTGTGTCACCCCTACCCCGACTCTTGACCACTTTCGGTGTCTGTGGCACGTGTCAACGCCGGTTACCGGCCACACAGAAGACCGACCGACCCGACCAGGTACCCCTGAGGGCACCCCATCACTTACGGGTCAGTCGGTCTGTTTCTGTGAATCTCCTGTACCACCAGGCCTGTTGTCAGAAGGTGAGCTTCCAGCTGTTGAGGGTGCCGGTGTCCTGCGCGGCGGTGTCCTGGACACGCAGCTTCCAGGTCCCGTTGGCGGTCTCGGTGGACGCGTCCACGGTGTAGGTGGCCTTGACGTCGTCGGCGGAGTCCGAGGTACTCGCGGCCTTCAGGCGGTAGGTCGAACCGTCCGGCGCGACCAGGTCGAGGACGAGATCCCCGCGGAAGGTGTGGGTGATGTCGACGCCGACCTGGAGGGCCGAAGGCGCGTTGCCGCTACGGCCGCTGACGGCGATCGAGGACTCGACGGCCGAGCCCGCGTCGGGGACGGCCACGGCGGTGGTGCTGGAGAAGGTCGCCCCCGTCGTCGTACCGCCGCTGCTGGTGCTCACGGCCTGGACCGTCTTGGCCGCGTCCGCGAGTCCCGCGCCGCAGCCGCCGGAGCAACTGCCGGGCAGGGCGCGGGCGTTGGTCTTGATGGCCGACTCGATCTGGGCCGGGGTGAGTGAGGAGTTCGCCGACTTCATGAGCGCGACCAGGCCCGCGATGTGCGGGGTGGCCATACTGGTGCCCTGGTAGTAGGCGTACGACTCGGTGGACGGCGTCTTGGTGCCGGAGTTCAGCGTGGAGTAGATGCCGTTGGCGGTGCCGGTGCTGGTCTGGCCGCCCGGGGCCGAGATGTCCACCGCGGAGCCGTAGTTGGAGTAGGACGCCTTGGCGCCGGTGCGGTTGGTGGCGGCGACCGAGATGACGTTGTTGCAGTTGCCCGGGGAGTGGTTCGCGACGTTGTCGTTGTCGTTGCCGGCGGCCACGACGACCGTGGTGCCGCGGTTCACGGCGGCGGTGATCGCGCTCTGGGTGGCCGAGGTGCAGGCGCCGTCGCCGCCCAGGCTCATGTTGATGACCTTGGCGATGTTGCCGTTGGCGGGGACGCCGGAGACGCTGCCGCCGGACGCCCAGGTGATGGCGTCGATGATGTCGGAGTCGTAGCCGCCGCACTTGCCGAGGACACGGAGCGGGGAGATCTTCGCGCCGTAGGCGATGCCCGCGATGCCCTTGCTGTTGTTGGTGGCGGCGGCGATGGTGCCGGCGACATGGGTGCCGTGCCAGGAGGAGTTGCTCGCCGGGATGCCCGAGCCGCACTCGTTGGCGGCGTAGTAGTCGCCGGGGTCGGCCGGGTTGCTGTCGCGGCCGTCGCCGTCGACCGAGACGGCGGTGTCGGTGATGAAGTCGTAGCCGGCGACGATGTTCGCGGCGAGGTCGGAGTGCGTGACGTAGCCGGTGTCGATGACGGCGACGGTGACACCGCTGCCGGTCGAAGTCGGCCACGCGGCGGGCACGTTCATCCCGGCCGTGGACTCGAAGAGGTCCCACTGCTTGCCGTACTCGGTGTCGTTCGGGTCGGCCTGCGGGGTGTTCAGCCGGTCCGGTACGACGTAGGAGACCTGCGGGTCGGACCTGAACTCGGCGATGACGTCGGCGACTTCGGTGGTGCTACGCGCGTCACCCAGACCGACGAGGGCGGCGCCGGTGCCGAGTCGGCGCTGGAAGTCGACGCTCTCGCCGGTCTCCTTGCCCTTGGCGGTCGCGTCGGCCTCGGCGGCCCGGTTCGAACTCGCTTCTGCGGCACCGGACTTGTAGCCGACGATGAGGCGCTCGGCGAGGGTGCCGGGCGCGGCCTCGGTCTGTCCGGACAGGGCTGGCGCGGCGGCCTGGGTGGGGGGTACCTGGGCGACGGCGACCGAGGTGGCGGCCGTGGCGAGGAGGGCCGCGGAGACCGCGGCGACGGATATCAGGGTCCGTCCGGTGGGGAATGCCGTGGGAGTGCGCAAGGGCTTGCCTTTCGTGGCCGTACTCCAAGCAGCGCGGAGCGGCGGTCGATTCGCTTCGTCGTCGAAGCGGCGGGGGGTCGAACCAGAGAGCGCCGGGCGCGGGCGGCCGCCTCGACAGGGGTTGCCTGTGGGTCAGCTGTGGTCAAACGATAGGCAAAGAGAAGGTCATCCGGATACGGGGGAAACCCTCGATCAGGCCGGAAACCACCCCTGGACATCGGCCGGTTGACCGGATACGTCCCGGTTCGCGGCGAGGGGACGGACTGAACGCGCCGGGCCTGGTTCCCGTATTGCACGAACAGACCGTTGCCGCCCTCGGCCGAGGAGACGTTCCGGATGTCCCGGATGACCGCACATCGCACTGTCATGGCGGGCGCCGCCATGGCCCCGCTGCTGCTCACCGTCTGGGCGGCGGGTCCGGCGCAGGCGCACGGGGCGCCGACGTATCCGGTCAGCCGGGTCTACGCCTGCTCGCCACAGGGCGGCAGCCAGGCCCAGTCGGCCGCGTGCAAGGCGGCCGTCGCCGCGAACGGGGCGCCCTTCACCTTCTGGGACAACCTCCGGGTCCCCGACGTGAACGGCCGCGACCGGCAGGTGATCCCCGACGGGAAGCTGTGCGGCGGCGGCCTGTCCGACTACAAGGGGCTGAACCTCGCGCGCACCGACTGGCCGTCGACGCGGCTGACTCCGGGGGCGAAGCTGACGATGACGTACGCGTCGACGATCGCGCACACCGGCACGTTCAAGTTGTATCTGACGAAGGCCGGTTACGACGCGTCGAAGCCGCTGACCTGGTCCGAGCTGCCGACGACGCCGTTCGCCGAGGTGAAGGACCCGCCGCTGACCGGCGGCGCGTACCGCATCAAGGCGACGCTGCCGACGGGCCGGACCGGGCGCCAGCTGATCTACACCATCTGGCAGAACAGCAGCACCGAGGACACGTACTACTCGTGCTCGGACGTGGTGTTCCCGGGTGGCGGCACCTCTTCCTCGTCTTCTTCGTCCTCTTCGAAGGGGACGGCCGGCTCGAAGGACAAGACGGCGAGTCCGTCGTCGTCCACCGCCAAGTCCCCTACGGCCACGGGCACTTCGGAGGCGACGACCGCGCGGAAGTCGTCGGCCGCCCCGGCGTCCCCGGCCGAGGAGAGCACCGCGCCGGGCAGCAGCCCGGTGGCGTCCGACACCGACGCCGCGTCGAGCGGCCCTTCGGCGCCCATGGTGGCGGGCGGCGCCGCCGCGGTGCTGGTGCTCACCGGGGGCGCCGCCCTGGTCCTGCGACTGCGTCGACGCTGACCTCCGACTCGACGCGTACAGGCCCTACTTACTCCTTGGCCGGTACTCCTTAGTTGGTGTAGACCGCCGCGCCGCCGTCCGTCACCGGGGCGTACTTCGCGGTGAAGTAGCCCGCGCTGAAGCACAGGGACGAGCCGGAGGTCTTGGTGAAGGCCTGGCTGGTGAAGTTGATGCTGGTGTCGGTGTTGCTGGACGTGCCGGACAGGCTGGGCGCCTGGTAGACGCAGGTGATGCTGCCCAGCAGGGTGGTCAGCTTGACCGTGGTCTGGATGGTGGAGCCGGCCGCCGGGGTGACGGTCAGGGTGCCGTCCGAGACGGCCGCGGTGGTGTACGGCAGGTTGTCGACCGTGATGCTGGTGACACCGGTGACGCCGAGGACGTTGCTCGTGCAGCTGCTGCTGTCGAAGCTCTGCCCGGAGACGGACTCGGTGGCGGTGCCCGGCGCGGTCGGGTTGGCGGTGACGGTCGCCGTGAACTGCGACGTCGTGCACTTGATGCCGCTGGTGCCGGTCGCGCTGGAGTACAGGGTGGCGCTGGTGCCGGTGGCCAGGGGCGCGGTCAGCACATCGCCGACGGCGACGGCCGTGCCGCCGAGGCTGCCGGTGGTGAGCACGGTGTCGGCCGCCGACGCCGGGGCGATGAAGGGGAGGGTGAGCGCGGCGACGGAGCCGACGAGGGTGATGAGGGTGCGAGTGCGCATGCGGGTGTACCTCTTCTTCCGAAGTGGAGGGTTGAACCGGGGGGTTCTCGGG
>NZ_JBLTJC010000299.1:0-12942 GCF_048158785.1 Streptomyces colwelliae
TGAGTACGCCGTGCCCAACGGCACGATCCCCGTACGGCCCGCATCGCCGCCGACGATCACGCTGTTGTCGTACGACGACGAGGGCTCCGTAGCCGTGGAGTAGGCGAGGCGCGTGTAGTACGGGTCGTAGCGGACGTCCTCGCTGCCGTGGTTGTGGAGGCGGACCAGGCCGTCCGAACCGGTGGACTGGAGAAGCCAGTTGGCGGGGGCGATCGGCGTGACCGCGTCCGCCCGCTCCACCGGGCCCGGCTCCTCCTCCGCCGTCCACACCTCGTGGTCCGGCGGGAGCAGCAGGCCGACGAACCCCTTGCTGGCCCAGTACGGGGATGCCGGGCCCGAATAGCCTTGCAGGACCGCCTCGTTGGGGCCGTGCCAGCCCAGAGTCAGCAGCCCCCGATCGTCCACCGCGCCCCGGTCGAGGAAGTACCGAAGCGCGCCGGAGGCCAGTCGTCGCGTCTCCCCCGGCGACAGCGGCGTACGGCCCGTCAGCGCGCCCAGCCACAGCGGAGCCGTCGTCGCGAAGCGGTAGGTCAACGAGCGGCCCTGGTGCATCGGGGCGCCGTCACCGCCGAACAGGCGGGCGTAGTCGGCGAGATGGCGTTCCAGGCGGCCGCCGTAGAGGTCGAGGAGTCGGGCGTCGTCGGCGAGCCAGGCGTGCAGGACCGGGTAGAGGTGCATCGCCCAGCCGTTGTAGTAGTCGAACTTGCGGCCGTCGCCGTCCGTGTACCAGCCGTCGCCTACGTACCAGTCCTCGATGCGCGACAGCCCTCGGTCGATCGCCTTGCGGGACGCGTCGACCTCGTAGCCGATGTCCTGGAGGAAGCCGCCGACCGTGACGGGGAACAACTCCCAGTTGCAGGGCCAGGGTTCGGCGGTGAGGGCGTCGGCGAGCCAGGCCGCCGCGCGTTGTCGTACGGGCTCGTCGAGGCGGTCCCAGAGGAGGGGGCGGGTCAGGCGCAGGGCGAGGGCGATCGAGGCCGCCTCGACCAGGGGCTGGCTGCGGTCCTCGATGCGGGGCCAGACGCCCGCGACGCCTGCCGCGAGGCCGTCCGCGTAGCGCTCCAGTGCCGTCTCGTCGTGGCGGAAGGCGGCCAGGAGCAGGGTGCGGGCGTAGCCCTCCAGGCCGTCGGAGAGTCTGCCGGACCAGCTCGTGTGGGTGCCGGGGAGGTGGTAGAGCGCGCGGTCCTCGGTCGCGTACGGCTCCACCGCCGCGAGGAGGCTGTCGGCCGCCGTCTCCCAGTGGGCGCGGGTGTAGCCGGTGCGGGGGCTCAACACGCGGTCGTCGGCAGGGAGTTGCATCGGCTCGCTTTCACACGCACGGCGGGAGAGTGGAACCTGGGGCGCCCCGGTTCCGGTCGGAACGCCCCAGGGGTCTTTCGGGTCTCACCCCACTCGTACCCGGTCCTCCGGCAGCAGATGCCGCGCGACGAGTTCGTCGCGGACCAGGCCCGCGTACACCGTGGCACCGTGCGCGGAGGTGTGCGTGTTGTCCTTCTTCTCGTTGTAGAGGTAGATGGCCTTGGAGCCTTCCACTCCCAGCGATTCCACCAGCGCCTTGGTCTGCGCCGTGAGGTCGATCAGCGTTACCCCCTCGGCGGCGGCGACCGAGCGGACGACGCCCGGCAGATCCACGCCGAGTCCGTTCACCAGCAGCGCTGTGTTGTTGTTCAGTGTGCCGTCGGCATTGAACCAGCGTCGGACGATCGGTGTCACGAGTACCGGTCGGCCTCCCATGTCCCGTATACCCCCGACGAGCGTTTCCAAGTTCGCGCGATACGTCGCCTCGTCGGTCGTCTTGTCGTTGTGGGCGAGCTGGACGAGGACGAGGTCACCGGGGTGGATCAGCGGCTGAACCGTCCCCCACAGCAAGGGATTCTCCAGGTACGTGACCGTACTCTCGCCGGAATCGGCGTAGTTGGCGACGGAGACGCCCTTGCGCAGGAACTGCGGGAGCTGTTGGCCCCAGCCGGAGTACGGGTCGCCCGGTTGGTCGCAGACCGTGGAGTCGCCGATCAGGATGATCTGGCGGGCGTGGTGGGCGGGGGCGACGCGGATGTCGGCGAGTGCGGGGGCCGTGCCGCCGAGGGCGAGGTCGAGGCCCGGAGTGCCGTCGGGGCCGGTGGGTTCGCCCTCGGGCGTACGGACGTCGACCGTGAAGCTGCGGGTCACGGTGCGGCCGGCCGCCGTGGCCGTCTCGGGGAGCAGGGAGCGCCGGGTCTCGCCCGTGATGGCCGTACTCGCCGCGCTCTCGCCACCGACGCGGACCGTCACGTCGTAGGTGCCGGGCGGGACGTCGAAGTGGCAGGCGGTCGCGGTGCAGTTGGCGAGGCCGGGCGGGGGTGTGCGGTCGTGTGCCTGGGCGGGTGCGGCCGACAGGGCGGTGCTCAGGGTCAGCGCAGCCAGCAGGGCGATGTTGAAACGTCTCATTCGCGGCTCCTCCGTCCGACGACAAGGCCTGGCGGTGGACCGTACCGCTCTGGACAAGCGCTTTCTAGACCTACGTCAGATTTCACGTCATCGCCAACTCCAAGGCTGCGAAAGCCCTTTCGCGAAATCGATTCAACTGCCACCCTCCAAAGCACCCGCACCCCCACCTCCCGAAGGAGGCACCCCCATGTCCGGTTCTGTGAACAGACCGGTTCGCCGCCGCACCTTCGTCCTCGGCACGGCGGCCGCCGCCGGTTCGGCGGCGCTCGCCGGACCGCTCGCCGAGACCGCGTCCGCCGCGAGCTTCGGCTACACCGACGACGGCTCGAACTACGTCGTCGACACCGGCGCGAGCCTGGTCTTCAAGGTCAGCAAGACGAACGGCGACCTGACCTCGCTGGTCTACAAGGGCACCGAGTACCAGGGCTACGGCGGCATGAACTCGCACGTCGAGTCCGGCCTCGGCGCCTCCACGGTGACGATCGCGCAGTCCGGCACGACGATCCTGATCTCCGTCACACACGGCACGCTGAAGCACTACTACGCGGCCCGCAGCGGCGAGAACAACGTCTATCTGTGGACCAACAAGGCCGACACCTCGGTCAGCGCGACCCGCTACATCGTGCGCGTGAAGGCCGGCCTGTTCCTCAACGACGAGCCGGATTCCTACACTTACGCGCCGACCACCATCGAGTCCGCCGACGTCTTCGAGAAGTCCGACGGCCAGACCCGCTCCAAGCACTACGCGAAGAAGCGGGTCATCGACTACGACTACATCGGCTGGACCACCGGCAGCGTCGGCCTGTGGGTCGTGCGCAGCAACCACGAGAAGGCCTCCGGCGGCCCGTTCTACCGCTCGCTGCTGCGCCACCAGAGCACGGGCGGCGGCGGGTTGTACGAGATCCTGTACTACGGCGAGAACCAGACGGAGGCCCAGCGGTTCGGCCTCCAGGGGCCGTACGTCATCGCGCTCACGGACGGCGGCGCGCCCTCCTCCTCGCTCTACCACGCCAACCTCACCACCTCGTGGGCCGATTCGCTCGGCATCTCCGGCTACACGGCGGCGAGTTCGCGGGGCCGGGTCGCCGGCGTGGGCATCACCGGGCGCGACACGGCGTACGCGTACACGGTCGGGATCGCCAACTCGGCCGCCCAGTACTGGGGTTCGGCGCGGGCCTCGGACGGCTACTTCTCGATCGCGGGAGTGCTGCCGGGGACGTACACGCTGACGGTCTTCAAGGGTGAACTCGCCGTCTACACCGGGTCGGTGACGGTCACGGCGGGCGGGACGACGACGCTGAACAGCATCCCGATCTCCTCCTCGAACGACCCGTCCAACGCGAGCGCGATCTGGCGGATCGGCAACTGGGACGGCTCGCCGAGCGGGTTCAAGAACGCGGACCTGATGACGTACGCGCATCCGTCGGACGTACGGGCCGCGTCCTGGACCGGCAACGTCGTCGTCGGCAGCGGGACGGAGACCTCGGCGTTCCCCTGCTATCTGTGGAAGGACGTCAACAGCGGGATCATCGTGTACTTCAAGCTGACGGCGGCTCAGCTCGCCGCCGCGCACACCCTGCGCATCGGTGTGACGACGGCGTACGCGAACGGCCGGCCGCAGGTCGTCGTCAACGACACCTGGACCTCGGCCGTCCCCTCGCCGCCGACCCAGCCGAGCACCCGGTCGCTGACCGTGGGCTCGTACCGGGGCAACAACAACACGTTCACGTACAGCGTTCCGGCGTCGGCCTGGCTGACGGACGCCAGTGCGTACAACACGTTGAAGATCTATGTGGCGAGCGGCTCGGGGACGACGTCGTTCCTGAGCGCGGGCACGTCGATCGACGCGATCGATCTGCTGGCCTAGAGGCGGCAACTCCCGGGCGGGGAGCGGCGACTTGAGGGCATGACAGAGCCGAACACGCACCGCCGCTCCCCCGCCCGGCGTCGAGCCGCCGCCGTGGCGACCGGTACCGCGGCCGCCCTCGGGCTGGTCGCGGTGTCGCTGGCGACCCAGGCGCGGGCCGCCACCGTCATCACCGTCGCCAAGGACGGCTCGGGCCGCTACACGACCGTGCAGGCCGCCGTGAACGCGGCCGCCGCCGGTGACACCATCTCCGTCGCGAAGGGCACGTACACCGAGATCGTCAACGTGCCTTCCGGCAAGACGGGGTTGACCATCCAGGGCGCCACCGGCAACGCCGAGGACGTCGTCATCACCTATGACCGGGCCGCCGGTTACACCGATTCCGGCGGCAACAAGTACGGGACGCTGGGCAGTTCGGTCGCGACCTTCTCGGCGAGCGGCCTCACCGTCACCGGGATCACCGTCCAGAACACCTTCGACAAGACGGCCCACCCCGAGATCACTGACACGCAGGCCGTCGCCATCACCGCGCAGGGCGACCGGCAGACGTTCACCAACGACCGGTTCATCAGCCGCCAGGACACCGTCCTCAACTGGTCGCCGTCGTCGACCGGCCAGTACCGGCAGTACTTCTACTCGTCCTTCATCTCGGGCGATGTGGACTTCGTCTTCGGCAACGCCACCGCCGTCTACGACCGGGTGAACATCCAGCTGCGCAACTCGGGCGCCGCCGCGGGCGGCCTCAACGGCTTCCTCTCCGCGCCCAACACCAGCTCCGCGAAGACCTACGGCATCCTCGTCACCGGCAGTTCGGTGAGCAGCTCGGCGGCGGCCAACACGTACTACCTGGGCCGCCCTTGGCACCCGACGGCGGACGCGGTGGGCCAACTGGTCGTCCGGCAGACCTCGTTGCCCGCCGCCGTGAAGGTCGCCGGGCCCTGGACGGACATGAGCGGCTACTCGTGGAAGAACGCCCGCTTCTTCGAGTACAAGAACACGGGCGCCGGCGCCACCGTGAACTCCAACCGCCCGCAGCTCACCGACTCCCAGGCCGCGAACTACACGGCCCAGAAGTACCTGGCGGGCACGGACGGCTGGAATCCTGTCCGCTAACCGTGTGCTCAACTACCGCGCGTCCACTGCTGGTTGGTACCCCCGCCGCACGTGTAGGTGATGATCGCGGCGGAGTTGGCGGTGGACGCGCCCGACACGTCCAGGCACTCGCCGCTGGTCCTGGCCTTGACGAGGACGTAGCTGCCCGATGTGGTCAGGCTCCACTGCTGGGTGGTGGCGCCGGTGCAGTTCTCCTGGGTGACGTTCGTCGAGTTCTCCTGGAGGCACAACGAGCTGCCCCGGCCCATGAGTTCGTAGTAGCCGGTGCCGAGGTCCTTGAACCACCACTTCTGGTTGGTGCCGCTGTTGCAGGTGTACTGGCTGATCGCGACGCCCTGCCACAGCGACTGATTCGCCACGTCCGCGCACTTGGCGCTGTTGCGGGCGATGAGCGTGTTGTACGTCGCGCTCGTCCCGCTGATCGTGCCTGCGGCCGTGTCGACCGACACCTCCGGGTACCAGGACGCCATGGACATCGAGGTGGTGGTCGGGAAGGTCAACGGCAGCCAGACGTAACGGGAGTCGTTGACGGTGCCGCCGAAGGAGTTGCCCCAGCGGTCGCCCATGTAGAGGTACGAGGTGCCCGAAGTCCCCGTGACCGGGAGGACGTAGGCGGTCTGCGAGTTGTATGCGGTCGAGTCGCCGACGTTGGTGAAGGCGGTCCACGGGCCGGTGATGCTGGTGGCGGTGGCGTACTGCTGCTGGTTGGCGCTCCAGCCGGTGGCGGCCGAAGTCAGCATGAAGTAGACGCCGTTGCGCTTGAACAGGGCCGGTGCCTCGCGGTGTCCGCCCACCCACGGGTTGGCGACCAGGCTGTCGATGGCGGTGTAGTCGGCGGTGAGCTTGTAGATGTGCAGGTCGTAGTTCTCGTTGGCGGCGGAGACCATGTAGGCGGTGCCGTCGGTGTCGACGAACGTCGTGATGTCCCGGGACATGTTGTCGCCGAGCGGCTGGAAACTGCCCTGGTAGGTGTAACTGCCGTCCACGGTCGAGGAGACGGCGACGGCGGCCTTCGCCTCGCTGTAGTCGACGCCGTTCTCCTTGTGCATCCACATCACGAACTTGCCGGTGGACGCGTTGTAGATGACCTTCGGCCGCTCGATGTAGGCGGTGCCCAGCTCGGAGGCGCTGGACTGGGTCAGCACGTGGGCCCGGAACTCCCAGTTCTTCAGGTCGGTGGAGCGGTAGGCGTCCACGTACTTGAAGGTGTTGTCGGCGTTGCGGTCCTCACCGAACCAGTAGTAGTAGCTGCCGACCTTGATCACCCCGCCACCGTGCGCGTGCACGGCGTTGCCCGAAGTGTCCGTGAACTGCGTGCCGTTGGTGATGGTCTGGGCGGCGGCCTGGGCCGGTCCGGCGGTCACGAGTGCGGCGGCGAGCACGCAGCACAGGGCGACGAGGATTGCGTACACACGTCTCATCTGACGCCTCTCGGAGGTGGGGGGAGAGCGGGAAACAGTGGGGGGTTCGAGGTACGGGACTCAGAGTTCGGTTCGGGATCTCGTACGCCATCTGTCATTACGAACGCCGAAAAGGTAAGGGTGTGTTACGGGAAGGTCAACGGGTCGCGCGTGACAAAGACGGTCGCGAGATTTCTGTTATCGCCGCCGCCGACGCACGTCTCCAGTGATGTGCGCAGCCAAACCCGCAAGACCTCAGCCGCCGTAGGCGCCCTCGCGACCGTCGCCCTCCTGGTCGGCGCTCTCCCGGCCTCGGCCGCCGGTGCCCGTGACGCGACCGCCGACGTCCTCGCGAATCGGGACGTCACGCTCACCGGCGACACGGTGGTCACCGTGCCGTCCGGGACGACGACGTACAACGGGGTGTTCCGGGGCCAGGGCACGCTCACCGTGCGCGGCGGGGGCACGCTGATCCTCACCAAGGACAGCGACTTCACGCTCCCGGCGTCCCGGCAGCGGCAGAAGGTGACCACCCAGGGCGGCAACCACCCGTACACGACCGTCAACAATCCGGACCCGCCCGCGATCACGGTCGCGAGCGGCACAACTCTCCAGTACGGCACGGGTGGTGGGACCGGCCTCATCGGCCACTTCCCCTACGGCACACCCGGCTACCAGCTCAACGAGTTGAACGTCCGGGTCGACGGCACCCTGCGTCTCTCCCTGACCCGCACCTTCAACATCGGCACGATCAGCGGCTCGGGCCTGGTCACCCAGCCGCGCAACATGTGGGGAACGCTCGACCTCGCCGGAACCCACCCGTTCTCAGGGGTCATCGACAACGGCACGGGCATGGCGGTCGGCCGCCCCGAGTACCCGGTGGCACTCCCCAACGCCCGCGCGATCCTCAACCAGGGCTCCTGGATCATCGACACCCCGCTGTACCGGACGATCACCCTGCGCCAGAACTTCTACCAGCGCGAGTACGGCAGCGACGTCAACGTCCACTCCCGGCCGGGCAGCAAGGTCGTCCTCACGGGCCAGTACAGCTACAGCGACCAGGGCGGCGACACGAACCCCTCGCTCAGCGACTCGGACCTCAACTGGCGTGCGATCGCCCACCAGTCGAACAAGCGCGGCACCAACATCGAGGGCGCGAACGTCCAGTGGGGCGACGGCACCACCCACCAAATCTTCATGCCGGGCACCAAGGACACCGTCTACATCAACCTCCACGCGGCGAGCGGGGTCCGGTCCCGGCTGACCTTCGACTACGACGGTCCGGTCACCCTGGGTGCGCCGATCGGCGGCGGCAAGTACCACGACACCCTGGCCGCGCCCGGCGCCGGTGACATCGTCATCGCGGGGACGCGCGGGAACGACGTGACCTTCGCGGCACCGCAGTACTACGACGGGTCGACGACCGTGGAGAAGGGCGCGGTGCTGCGGCTGGGGTCCGGGAAGGCGGGTGGCGACGGCGGACTGCTGACCGGCACGGAGGGGCGGCGGATCGTTGACGACGGGACCCTCGTCCTGCAAAACGTGTCACTTTCCACGAAACTGTCGCACTTCGGCGGCAAGGGGTCCCTGGTCCAGTCCGGCGCCGCCACGACGACGCTGACGGGCCCGGCGGTGACGTACACCGGGACGACGACGGTCTCCAAGGGCACGCTGGCGCTCCGCTCGGGCGCAACTCTCGCCCACAGCAAGGCGATTCGCCTCACCTCGGCGGGTGCACGGCTGGACGTGGGAACGGCGGGTCTGCGGGTGGCGACCACGCTCACCGGCTCGGGCACGGTGAAGGGAGCGGTGACGAACGACGGCGTGGTGACGACCGGCCTCACCGTGACCGGTAACTACACGCAGAGCTCGAAGGGCGAACTGGTCCTGCGCGACAAGCCGTTGAAGGTGGCGGGCAAGGTCGGCCTGGCCGGCGACCTGGACCTGTCGGCCGCCGGGACGCACCCCGCGCGGACCGTCACGATCCTCGACCACACGGGGCACGGCACAACAACGGGCGCGTTCACGGGACTTCGCGAGGGCACCAAGCTGAAGCTCGCCGACACGACGTACCGCATCAGCTACCGGGGCGGCGACGGCAACGACGTCGTCCTGACCGCCATCACCGCGAGCAGCCCCTCGGCCACCACCCACACCACCCCCAAGTCATCCTCCGACACGACGGTCACCGAGGCCCGCACGGCGAACACCGCCCGCGGCGACGGCTTCGGCTGGTGGCCGTACGCACTCGGACTCGGCCTGCTGGGCGGCCTGTTGGTACCGGCGACGAAGCGCACCCGGGGTGGTGGCAGGCGCGGGGGCGGAAAGCACGCGGCGTAGGCCCGCGCCGCGTACCGGGGCAGGCTGCCGGCCGGGGCGAACGGCAGGCACTGGCGTCCCGGAAGGGATTCCCCGGCGGGGTCCACATTCCGGGCATTCCGTTCGCCAGGTGGACGCGGATCCGTCTCCTCGATCGTATCGACTAGCGTCGTGACATGAACAGCTACACCTCCGCCCCGTTCACCGACGCCCTCGCCGCCGGGACGCTCGCCCTCGACGGCGGGCTGTCCAACCAGCTCGGAGCGGCCGGGCACGACCTGAGCGACGAGCTGTGGTCGGCGCGACTGCTCGCGGACCGGCCCGAGGCGATCACCGAGGCGCACCTCGCGTACTTCGAGGCGGGCGCCAATGTGGCGATCACCGCCAGCTACCAGGCCAGCTTCGAGGGCTTCGCGAAGCGCGGGGTCAAGCGCGACAGGGCGACCGAACTCATCGCCCTGAGCGTGGAGTTGGCCCTGGACGCGGCGGTGGAGGCGTGGGACCGGGGCGTCAAACGACGTCTCTATGTGGCCGCCTCGGTCGGGCCGTACGGCGCGATGCTCGCGGACGGCTCCGAGTACCGCGGCCGGTACGGGCTGAGCGTGGCCGAGTTGGAGGCCTTCCACCGGCCCCGCATGGAGGTGCTGGCCGCCGTCGGCCCGGACGTGCTGGCCCTGGAGACGATCCCGGACGCCGTCGAGGCCGAGGCGCTGCTGCGGGCGGTGCGCGGGCTGGGCGTGCCCGCCTGGCTGTCGTACTCGATCGCGGGTGACCGCACCCGTGCCGGGCAGCCCTTGGAGGAGGCGTTCGCGCTGGCCGCCGACGTGGACGAGGTCGTCGCGGTGGGCGTCAACTGCTGCGCGCCCGAGGACGTCGACGCCGCGGTCGAGACCGCGGCCCGCGTCACCGGCAAGCCCGTCGTCGTCTACCCCAACAGCGGCGAGACCTGGGACGCCGAGGCGCGCGCCTGGACGGGCCGGTCCACCTTCACCACCGAGCAGGTCGAGGGCTGGCTGGCCTCCGGCGCGCGGCTGGTCGGCGGGTGCTGCCGGGTGGGGCCGGAGGCGATCACGTCGATCGCGCGGACGCTGGACGCAGCCGCCTGACCGGGCACCCCGCCTAGGGCGTGGCCGCGATCGAGTCCCGCACCACCACATGCGTGCCCAGCAGCAGGTGCTCGTCCGGTGACTCCGGTGAGCGGCCCAGCGCGGTGCGTACGGCGAGGCGGCCGAGTTCCTCGTAGGGGACGTGGACCGTGGTCAGGGCCGGGTACAGGTCGCGGGCGAACGGGATGTCGTCGTAACCGGCCAGCGAGACGTCGCCGGGGACGTCCAGGCCCGCCTCGTGCAGCGCGGTGAGCGCGCCCGCCGCGACCATGTCGGTGGCGGCGACCACGGCCGTGAACTCCAGTTTCCGGCTCAGGGCGAGGCGCATCAGCCGGTGGCCCGAGTCGCGGGTGAAGTCGCCGTGGAGGAGGAGTTCCGGGTCGGGTTCGAGGCCGCGGGCGCGGTGGGCGGCGAGGTATCCGCGTTCGCGGCCCTGCGCGGTCGCGTGGTCCGGCTTGCCGCCGAGGAACAGGACGCGCTGGTGGCCCTGGGCCAGGACGTGCGCGACGAGGGCGTAGGCGCCGCCCTCGTTGTCGTATTCGATGACCGTGACCGGTGCGCCCGGGCCGAGCGGCGGTCGCCCGCAGAGCACGAGCCGCGAGCCCGCCGCCGCGAGGGAGTCGGCGATACGGCGGGTGCGCTCGCGGTACTCGGGGGTGTCCGCGGTACCGCCGACGAGGATCACGGCGGCGGTGCGCTGGGCGCGCATCGTCTCGATGAAGTCCAGTTCGCGCTGGACGTCGCCCTCGGTGCTGCACACCAGGCACAGGTGGCCGAGCCGGGTCGCCTCGCGCTCCACGCCGTGCGCCATCAGCGCGAACGACGGTCCCGTGATGTCCTCCAGGACGAAGGCGAGGGTCGGCGTCCCGACGCCCGCCACGGCCTTGGCGCGGGCGTCGGCGACGTAGTCCAGTTCGCGTACGGCCCGCAGCACGCGCGTGCGGGTCGCCGTGCTCACCGGGTAGTCCCCGCCGAGCACCCGCGACACCGTGGACGCGGACACCCCGGCGCGGGCCGCCACGTCGCGGATGGTGCTCCCGTTCGCGTCCTGGCTCTTCCTGGTCATGTACCGCCTCGCCCCTCCCCGGCCTGTGGCAACACCCCGGCAACCGGTTCCCTGCGCGGAGGGTAGCAGTGGGTGAGGGGCGGGAGGAGGGGTGTGCGTCGGCCAATTCACTTACGTCAGCGGGCGGTTGTCGGCGGCCCGCGTTGGGCAACCGGTTTCCGTCCCGCACCCGCGCCCGCCCTCACGGCGACCGCCGGACGTCCCCCGTCCGCCGCAGCCGCCGTACGACCGACCGCAGTTCGGTAGTGCTCCGCGCGGGCGGCGCGCCCTCGGCCGGATCGGCCGGAACCGCCGCTTCCTTCGCCACTGCGTCGGCCGCCCACAGGGCGAACTCGGGGTCGCGCGGCCCGTGCGCGACGTACGGCGCGCCCTCGCCGAAGATCCGTACCGGATGGGTGTCGTCCCAGGTCCGCCAGCCCGGGTCGCCGTCCACGGCGAACCGCACCCAGGCCCCGTGCATGGCGTCGGCCAGGTCCTGGGGCGCGCCCTGGCCCGCGAGTTTGGCGGACTCGGGGATGTCGCCCGTGTCGAAGACGAAGCCGAGTTCGAGGGCGTGGCAGGAGCCGAGGTCGGGGAGGTTGGAGGGCCAGGCGAACTCGTACACGTGGGAGGTTCCGGGGCGGGCGTCGGCGAGGCGGTGCAGCGGGTAGCGGAGGAGGTGGTCGGTGACGAGCTGGCCGACGGTCTCGGCGGTGCCGGCGCCGGGGTGCAGGGCGCGGTAGCCGCGCGGGACCTCGACGCCGCAGTGGCAGCGGGCCATCGCACCGGCCAGGGCGACCGCGCCGAGCCGGTCGACGCGCTCGTGGAGGCCGCCGGGGACCAGCCACAGCCGGTACTCGTCGCGGGTCCAGCCCAGCATCAGGTCGACGCCCCGGGCCGCCTCCCCGGCACCGCCTTCGACGAGAGCCTCCATCGGGTCGCGGGGCACGAGGTCGCCGTCGATGACGATCCCGAACGTGGGTCCGCCGAGCACCGGGCTGCTGAGTCTGCCCACGTCGGCCTGGGTGCGCAGCAGCAGTTCGCGGTCGACGGCGGCGAAGGCCTCGGCGGTGGCGGGGATCTTCAGCCGGGTCGCCATCCGGCGCACCATCCGCCGTACCTTGTCCCGGTCGAAGGCCTCCGGGGGCCCGCTCTGGAGCACGGCCCGGCGGATCAGCCCCTGGGCTTGCGGGGCGGCGAGCAGGGCGCCGGTGCTGATCGCGCCGGCGGACTGGCCGAAGAGGGTGATCCGGTCGGGGTCGCCGCCGAACTCCGCGATGGACTCGTGCACCCAGCGCAGCGCGGCGAGCTGGTCGCGCAGGCCGGGGTTGGCGGGGGCGTCCGGGAAGAGGCCGTAACCCTCCACGCCCAGGCGGTAGTTGAGCGAGACGAACACGACTCCGTCGCGGGCGAAGGCGTGTCCGTCGTAGACCGGGACCGCCGACGAACCCCGGGTGAGCGCACCGCCGTGCAGCCAGACCATGACCGGCAGGCGGGCGCCCGGGCCGGGTTCCGGGGTCCACACGTTGAGGTTGAGGCAGTCGTCGCCGGGGCGACGGGTCCACCGGCGCCCGGTCGCCCGGTGCACGCCCCGGGAGGGCGGCGCCGTCGAGCGGCGGCAGCTCGGCGGACGCGGTCCACCGGCCGGCGAGAGGTATCAGGACC
>NZ_JBLTJC010000300.1:0-12925 GCF_048158785.1 Streptomyces colwelliae
CCTCCAGGTCGTGCAGGGCATCACCCCGACCATGTCCGGCGTCCACATGCTGCCGATGGTGTTCGGCATGCTGATCTCGTCCACCGCTCGCCACGACCTCCCGCGCCAGCTCGAAGACCGCCCCAAACGGCTGACGCTCGTCCGCACCGGTGTCGCCGGACAGCCCTTGTCCTCAAACGCCGGACGGGCTGGATAGAGCCGGCCTGCGTTTCAAGTTGCCGTAGGCGGCCGGGTGTTGTGGCCCTGTGTTGCGGGCGCGCGTTTCGAGTTGCCGTAGACGGCTGGGCGATGTCGGCCTGCGTTTCAAGTTGCCGGAGTCGGCTGGATTTGCCGCCCGCGTTCCACGTCACCATGCACAGGCCACAGGCTGACGTGTGCGCGCCCGCGCTACGCGTCGCCGCGGGACAGGTTGATGTGTGCGCGCCCGCGTTCCAAGTCGCCGTGGACAGGGCTGGTTGGTGCGTGCCCGTGTTCCACGTCGCCGCCGACAGGCTGATGTGTCCGTGCCCGCGCTGCACGCCGCCGCGGACAGGCTGATTGGTGCGCCCCTGCTCTCCAAGTCGCCGCCGACAGGCTGCCGTCGGCGTGCTGTGCCCCAAGTGCCGCCGCCGCAGGCCGTGTGCGGCGCTCATCGCTCATCCGCACCCGCTGCACCCGAGCCCGCACTCACTCCCACTCGCACCGAAACACCACCGCACGATCAGCGGGCTTGTGCCCCAAGTGCCGCTGTCAGAAGCCGTATACAGTCCCCACTTGCCCTGGCCGCACCCTCACCCGAGCCCGCACTCACCCCCACCCCCACCCTCACCGAAACACCACTGTCCGATTCCCGTACACCATCACCCTGCTCTCGCTGTGCCACTTCACCGCGTGCGCCAGTACCTGCGCCTCCACGTCCCGGCCGACTGTCACCAGTTCGTCCGGGTCCAGCGAGTGGTCCACCCGGACCACGTCCTGGTCGATGATCTGGCCCTCGTCCAGTTCCGGGGTCACGTAGTGCGCCGTGGCGCCCACGAGCTTGACCCCGCGGTCGTACGCCTGCTGGTAGGGGCGGGCGCCCTTGAAGCTGGGGAGGAAGGAGTGGTGGATGTTGATGGCGTGGCCCTCTAGCTGCTTGCAGAGGTCGTCGGAGAGGATCTGCATGTAGCGGGCAAGGACGACCAGGTCGATGTCCAGGTCGCGTACGAGCTCCAGCAGGCGTGCCTCCGCGTCGGCCTTCGTGTCCTTGGTGACCGGGATGTGGTGGAAGGGGATGCCGTAGGTCTCGGCGAGGCCCTCGAAGTCGCGGTGGTTGGAGACGATCGCGGGGATCTCGATGTTGAGGGCGCCGGTGCGCTGGCGGAACAGCAGGTCGTTCAGGCAGTGGCCGAACTTGGAGACCATGAGCAGGGTCCGGGTGGGGGTGGATGCGTCCCTGAGGGTCCAGGAGATGCGGTACGCCTCGGCGACCGGGCCGAATCGGTAACGCAGAGTTTCCAGGTCGGCGTTTGGATCGGAAACGTCGAAGTGGACCCTCATGAAGAAGCGGTCCTGGAGTCGATCATCGAATTGCTGGCTCTCCAGGATGTTGCCGGAGTTCCGCACGAGAAAACCGCTCACGGCATGGACCAGTCCGGCGCTGTCCGGACACGAGAGGGTGAGGACGAATTCGCGGCCAGGGTGCGGTCGAGGGGACATGAGCGGCCTCCGTCGGTGCGTATTGCACAACAAGGTGAGCGATACGCAACATGGTTGGGCCGCGCGCCGCTCGCGGTCAAGAGGCGGCCGCGCAATGGGCCGCATGGCGAAATCGTCATCCGCCAACCCCTTGACGTATGTCTGCACATTCGCCAAGGTGTTCCACCACAAGCAATACGGTGCACGATGCGCAACGAAATTCGCTCGAAGGGCTCCACACGTGGCAGACCTGTATGTGGACGGAGAATGGCGCGACGCGGTGGCCGGCGGTCACCGTGACATCCGCTGTCCCGCCGACGGCACGCTCACCGCGACCGTGTCCGAGGGAACGCGTCCCGACACCGAGGCCGCGATCGCCGCCGCCCGCCGCGCCTTCGACGAAGGCCCCTGGCCGCGCACCCCCGAGCGGGAGCGCGGCGCGCTGCTGCTGCGCACCGCCGATCTCATCGAGCGCGACGCCAAGGAGTTCGCCCGCGCCGAGTCGCTGGACTCCGGCAAGCGGCTGGTGGAGAGCGAGTACGACATCGCCGATGTCGTCTCCTGTTTCCGTTACTACGGCGGGATCGGTGGCACCGACGCCGGGCGGGTCATCGACACCGGGCGGGACGACGCCGTAAGTCGGGTCGTCTACGAGCCCGTTGGGGTGTGCGGGCTGATCACGCCCTGGAACTACCCGCTGCTGCAAGCCAGTTGGAAGGTCGCTCCGGCGCTCCTCGCGGGGAACACGGTCGTCCTCAAGCCGAGTGAGCTGACACCCTCCACCTCCATCCTGCTGATGAAGGCGTTGGAAGAGGCCGGACTGCCCGCCGGTGCCGCCAATCTCGTGCTCGGTACCGGTCCCGAGGTGGGCGCGCCGCTCTCCGAGGATCCCGCCGTCGACCTGGTCTCCTTCACCGGGGGACTGGAGACCGGCAAACGCATCATGGCCACCGCCGCCGCGACCGTGAAAAAGGTGGCGCTGGAGCTGGGTGGCAAGAACCCCAACGTCATCTTCGCCGACGCCGACTTCGAGACGGCCGTGGACTTCGCGCTCACGGCCGTCTTCCTGCACTCGGGCCAAGTCTGCTCCGCCGGAGCCCGGTTGATCGTCGAGGACTCGCTGCACGACCGGTTCGTGGACGAAGTCGTGCGCCGCGCGCGGCAGATCCGGCTCGGCGGGCCCTTCGATCCCGAGGCCGAGACCGGGGCGCTGATCTCCGCACAGCACCTGGAGAAGGTCGAGGCGTATGTCGCGGCCGGCATCGCTGAGGGCGCCGTACTGCGGTGTGGTGGTGAGCGGCCGGACGAACTCGGCCTCGTCGACGGGCACTTCTACCCGCCGACCGTGCTCGACGCGTGCACGCAGGACATGCGGGTGGTGCACGAGGAGTCCTTCGGGCCCGTGCTGACCGTCGAGCGCTTCACCGACGAGGACGACGCCGTACGCATAGCCAACGACACCGAGTACGGACTCGCCGGCGCCGTCTGGACCCAGGACGCGGGGAAGGCCCAGCGGGTCGCCCGGCGGCTGCGGCACGGCACGGTGTGGATCAACGACTACCACCCCTATGTGCCGCAAGCGGAATGGGGTGGCTTCGGACACTCGGGCGTG
This sequence comes from Streptomyces colwelliae, assembly GCF_048158785.1. Classification (NCBI taxonomy): domain Bacteria; kingdom Bacillati; phylum Actinomycetota; class Actinomycetes; order Kitasatosporales; family Streptomycetaceae; genus Streptomyces; species Streptomyces colwelliae. The sequence goes on from NZ_JBLTJC010000300.1 coordinate 3,269, forward strand.
GGCCGGGAGTTGGGACCGACCGGCCTGGACGAGTACCGAGAGCCCAAGCACATCTGGCAGAACATCCAACCCCGGCCGCAGCACTGGTTCCGCGGCTGAATGCCGAAAAGAGGTCGATCGTGACCCCAGCACAGACCGAGGTGCCGCAGCGGCGCGGCACGCCCCAGGACTCGGGCCCCACCCCGGTCATATCCGTGCGCAAGCTGTGGAAGGTGTTCGGGCCGAAGGCCGAGCAGGTACCCGATTCCGAGGAACTGTGCGGCCTGACGCGCCGTGAGCTGATGGACCGCACAGGCTGCACCGCCGCCGTACGCGATGTGAACTTCGAGGTCTCGCCCGGCGAGGTCTTCGTCGTCATGGGCCTGTCCGGCTCCGGGAAATCCACCCTGGTGCGATGTCTGACCCGGCTGATCGAACCGACCTCCGGGGAGATCGTCTTCGAGGGCGAGGACATCCGGGACGCGGACGCCAAACGGCTGCGCGAGCTGCGGCGCCGTAAATTCTCCATGGTCTTCCAGCACTTCGGGCTGCTGCCGCACCGCAGGGTCGTCGACAACGTGTCGTTCGGTCTGGAGATCCGCGGTATGAGCAAGGCCGAGCGCACCAAACGGGCCCTGGAAGTTGTCGAGTTGGTCGGCCTCTCGGGGTACGAGAACTCCTACCCCGACCAGCTCTCCGGCGGTATGCAGCAACGCGTCGGTCTGGCAAGGGCGTTGGCCGGTGACCCGGACGTGCTCCTCTTCGACGAGCCCTTCTCCGCGCTCGACCCGCTGATCCGGCGTGACATGCAGAACGAGGTCATCCGGCTGCACCACGAGGTCGGCAAGACCATGGTGTTCATCACCCACGACCTGTCCGAGGCGCTGAAGTTGGGCGACCGCATCCTCATCATGCGCGACGGCAAGATGGTGCAGTGCGGGACCGGGGACGAGCTGGTCGGCGCTCCCGCCGACGACTACGTACGCGAGTTCGTGAAGGACGTGCCGCGCGGGGACGTCCTCACCCTGCGGTGGATCATGCGTCCCGCCGTGGACGGAGACGCCCTGGACGGGCCCGAGTTGGGGCCGGACGTCGTGGTGCGGGAAGCCACCCGCGCCGTACTCGCGGCCGACAAGCCCGTCAAGGTCGTCGAGAACGGCAAGCTGCTCGGCATCGTCGGCGACGAGGAGATCCTCGCGGTCGTCGCCGGGCAGGAAGGCGACGCGTGATGACCGTCGCCGTGGAGAAACCGGAGAAGACGGAGCGGGTCGCGGAGGCCCCTCCCGCGGTCCCCGCCGTGCGCAAGGTGACCCGGCCCATGATGGTGGGCGCGATCGTCGTCGTATGGCTCGTGCTGTTCGCCGTGCTGCGCGGCAAGCAGACGCTGACACTGGCGGCGGCCGATCTCACCGGGCTGCACCGGTGGTTCAACGACCTCAACGACTCGGTCGGCGCGAACCGCAACTCCAACCCGCTCTTCCTCTACTTCTTCAACGAGATCCGCCTGGTCATCGACAACCTGGTGACCTTCGTCCAGGACCTGATCTCGCAGCCGAGCGGCGACCGCCCGCTGCCGCAGATCGGCTGGCTCGGTGTCGTCGGCATCGCCGGCTTCGTCTCCTGGGCCGTGGGCAACTGGCGGGTTTCCCTCCTCGCCATGGCCGGCTTCGTCTTCTTCGGGTTGCAGGGGCTGTGGCAGGAGAGCATGGACACCCTGGCGCTCACCCTCTCCGCGGTCCTCGTGGCGCTGCTGTTCGCGATCCCGCTGGGGGTGTGGGCGGGGCTGTCCGACCGGTTCAACCGGATCATCACGCCCTTCCTGGACTTCATGCAGACGATGCCGACCTTCGTCTACCTCGCCCCGCTGACCCTGATCTTCCTCATCGGCCCGGCCTCCGCCGTGATCGCCACGGTGATCTACGCCGCCCCGCCCGCGATCCGCATCACCGCGCACGGCATTCGCAACGTCCCGGAGACGACCGTGGAAGCGGCTGATTCCATGGGGTCGACGCGCTGGCAGTCGCTGCTGAAGGTGCTGCTGCCGATGGCCAAGCGGACCGTGGTGATGGGCGTCAACCAGACCATCATGGCCGCCCTCGCCATGGTCACCATCGCGGCCCTGATCGACGCGCCCGGCCTCGGCAAGACCGTCATGCAGGCCCTCCAGTCGCTCGACGTCGGTACGGCCTTCAACGCGGGCCTCGCCATCGTCGTCATGGCGATCGTCCTGGACCGGGTCACCACCGCGTCCAGCACACGCGCGGAACAGGCCCGGAATTCGAGCGGCCGCTTCCTCAAGTGGCGCCGCCCGCTGCTCGGTTCGGGCGCGGTGGGCGTCGTCGTGCTCCTCTATCTGTCGCACACCTACCTCTGGGCGGCGCAGTTCCCCGGCGACGGCACCACGGGCACTCATATCGCCAACGCGGCTGACAGCGTGACGACTTGGGCGCAGGACAACCTGTCGGGGATCACCAACGCCTTCCGGGACGCGATCACCAACGGACTGCTCAACCCGTTCCAGTCGCTGCTCACCGACTCCCCGTGGTGGCTCGTCGGCGCCGCGCTCGTCGGGATCGGCGTGGTGGTCGGCGGGTGGCGCTCCGGGGTCACAACTGCCATATGCGTGGGGCTGCTTGTCGGCACCGGCGTGTGGTCGGACGCCATGACGACACTCGCCTCGACCGTCGTGGCGACCGTGCTGGTGATGCTGTTCGGCATCGCCTTCGGGGTGTGGATGGGGCGCAGCACGATGGTGGACCGGCTGCTCAGGCCGACGCTGGACGCGGCGCAGGTCATGCCGCCGTTCGTCTATCTCGTACCGTTCCTCGCACTGTTCGGGGCGACCCGCTTCACCGCGATCGTCGCCGCCGTCGTCTACGCCGTACCGGTCGCCATCAAGATCACCGCCGACGGGGTGCGGGCCGTGCCCGAGACCACCGTCGAGGCGGCCACCGCGGCCGGCTGCAACACCTGGCAGATCATCACCAAGGTTCAACTCCCGATGGCACGCAGCGCCCTGACCCTCGCGACCAACCAGGGCCTGATCTACGTGCTGTCGATGGTTGTTGTGGGCGGCCTGGTGGGAGCCGGCGCCCTCGGCTACGACGTCGTGGCCGGATTCTCGCAGGGCGAGCTGTACGGCAAGGGGCTGGCGGCGGGGCTCGCCATCGTCCTGCTCGGAGTCATGTTCGACCGGATCACTCAGGCGGCCGCGCGCCGAACCAGCGCTTAAAGGAGCACGACACCATGGCAAGACACTGGCGAACCGGCGCGGCCGGCCTGGCCGTCCTCGGCCTCACCCTCACCGCCTGCGGCGGGGCGAAGGTCGGCGACACGTCCTCGGGCTCGGGCAGCAGCTCGGGCAGCTCGGCCAAGTGCGGGACCTTCAACCTCGCGGTCAACCCGTGGGTGGGCTACGAGGCGGACGCGGCGGTCGTCGCGTACGTCGCGCAGCAGAAACTCGGCTGTACGGTCGAGAAGAAGGACCTGAAAGAGGAGATCGCCTGGCAGGGCTTCGGGACCGGCGAGGTCGACGCGGTCCTGGAGAACTGGGGCCACGACGACCTCAAGAAGAAGTACATCACCGGCCAGAAGACCGCCGTCGAGGCAGGGCAGACCGGCAACAAAGGCATCATCGGCTGGTACGTACCGCCGTGGCTCGCCAAGGCCCACCCCGACATCCTGAACTACAAGAACCTGAACAAGTACGCGTCCAAGTTCAAGACCTCCGAGTCGGGCGGCAAGGGCCAACTCCTCGACGGAGACCCGTCGTACGTCACCAACGACGCGGCTCTGGTGACGAACCTGAAGCTGGACTTCAAGGTGGTGTACGCGGGCAGCGAGACCGCGCTCATCCAGGCCTTCCGCACCGCCGAGAAGAAGAAGCAGTGGGTGATCGGCTACTTCTACGAGCCGCAGTGGTTCCTCTCCGAGGTCGCGCTGAAGAAGGTGTCGCTGCCCGCGTACACGACGGGTTGTGACGCGGTCGCGTCGAAGATCGCCTGCGACTATCCCGTCTACAACCTGGACAAGATCGTCAGCGCGAAGTTCGCCAAGTCGGGCAGCCCCGCCTACAACCTGGTGAAGAACTTCAACTGGACGAACGAGGACCAGAACACCGTGGCCAAGTACATAGCGCAGGACAAGCTGTCCGACGACGCCGCGGCGAAGAAGTGGGTCGACGCCAACCAGGCCAAGGTCGACGCCTGGCTCAAGTAGCCGTAACGGGAACGTGGTTGGACCTGCCCGGTGGGCGGTGCGCGCAGGTGCGCACCGCCCACCGGGCATCGCCGTGTATCGCCGTGTTCAGGCCGGTGTTTCGGGCTGTTTTCCGACGTCACGGACCCCTTGACACCCACTCCTCGCGCCGGGCACATTGAGTTGCGCAACCTGAAGCATGTTGCGCAGACAGCAACTGGATTGCTTTCTAGCCGGAGGTGCGGCGATGGCGGGACCCCGAGTGGTCATCATCGGAGCGGGTGTCGTGGGGGCGGCGCTCGCGGACGAGATCTCCGCGCGAGGCTGGACCGAAGTGACCGTGGTCGACCAGGGCCCGCTGCCCGCCACCGGGGGCTCGTCCTCACATGCCCCCGGACTGGTCTTCCAGACCAACTCCTCGAAGACCATGACCGAGTTGGCCCGCTACACGGTCGAGAAGTTCTGCTCCCTCGACGTCGACGGAAAGCCCTGCTTCCTCCAGGTCGGCGGCCTCGAAGTCGCCACCACCCCCGAGCGCGTCGCCGAACTCCACCGCCGCCACGGCTGGATCACCTCCTGGGGCGTGGAGGCCCGGCTGCTGAGCGCCGAGGAGTGCGTGGAACAGCACCCCCTCGTCAACCCCGACAAGGTCCTCGGCGGCCTCCTGGTCCCCACCGACGGCCTCGCGAAAGCCGTCCTCGCGGTGGAGGCCCAGATCCGCCGGGCCACGGACCGCGGCGTGACCTTCCTGGCCCGCCACGAGGTCCTGGACGTCCAGCAGTCCGAGGGCCGCGTCACCGGCGTCCTCACCGACCAGGGCGAGATCCCCGCCGACATCGTCGTGTGCTGCGCCGGCATCTGGGGCCCGAAGATCGCCCGCATGGCCGGCATGAACCTCCCGCTGACCCCGCTCGGCCACCAGCTCGCCTGGACCGGTCCAGTACCCGCCCTCGCCGGCCAGACCGAGGAGGCCGTCCGCCCGATCCTGCGCCACCAGGACGCCGACCTCTACTACCGCGACCGCTTCGACGCCATCGGCATCGGCTACTACGGCCACCGCCCGATGCCCATCTCGGCCGACGACATCCTCTCGGTCGGCGAGGCCGACGACATGCCGTCCGTCCTCAAGTTCACGGAGGACGACTTCGCACCCGCCTGGACCGAAACGCAGTCCCTGCTCCCCGCGACACGGGACGCGAAGGTCGAGGAGGGCATCAACGGCCTGTTCTCCTTCACCACCGACAACTTCCCCCTCCTCGGGGAGAGTTCGGACGTCAAGGGCTTCTGGGTCGCCGAGGCCGTCTGGGTCACACACTCGGCGGGCGTCGGCCGCGCCATGGCCGAATGGCTGGTCGACGGCTACTGCTCGTCCTTCGACCTCCACGAGTGCGACGTCAACCGCTTCGAGCAGCACCAACTCGCCCCCGAATACGTCCTGGCCCGCGACTGTCAGAACTTCGTCGAGGTCTACGACATCCTCCACCCCCTCCAGCCGTCCGGTAAGCCGCGCCCGATCCGCACCAGCCCCTTCCACACTCGCCAGCAGGAACACGGCGCGGTCTTCCTGGAGGCGAACGGCTGGGAGCGCCCGCAGTGGTACGAGGCCAACTCGAGCCTGCTGGAAGGCCGTTCGATCCCCACCCCGAACGACTGGGCGGCGCAGTACTGGTCGCCCATCGTCGGCGCCGAGGCACAGGCCACCCGCGAGACCGTCGCGATGTACGACATGACGGCCCTCAAACGCCTGGAAGTGACCGGCCCCGGTGCCGCCGACTTCCTGGAAGGCCTGGTCACCGGCAAGGTCGCCAAGTCGGTCGGCTCGGTGACGTACACCCTCCTGCTGGACGAGGACGGCGGCATCCGCAGCGACATCACCGTCGCCCGCCTGGCCCGCGACCGCTTCCAGGTCGGCGCCAACGGCAACCTCGACCTGGACTGGTTCACCCGCCACCTGCCCGCCGATGGAACGGTCCAGGTCCGCGACATCACCCCCGGCACGTGCTGCATCGGCCTGTGGGGCCCCCTGGCCCGCAAGGTCCTCCAGCCCCTGACGGACGAGGACTTCACGAACGAAGGCCTCAAGTACTTCCGCGCCAAGCGGGCCTACATTGGAACGGTCCCGGTCACCGCCATGCGCCTCTCCTACGTCGGCGAACTCGGCTGGGAGCTGTACACCACCGCCGACCAGGGCCAGAAACTCTGGGACACCCTGTGGCAGGCGGCCAAGCCCCTCGGCGGTGTCATCGCCGGACGCGGCGCCTTCAACAGCCTCCGCCTGGAGAAGGGTTACCGTTCCTTCGGCACCGACATGACCTACGAGCACGACCCCTACGAGGCCGGCGTCGGCTTCGCCGTCAAGCTCGACAAGGGCGACTTCGTCGGCAAGGCCGCACTGGAACGCCGAAAGGCCGACGTACGAAGGCAGTTGACCTGCCTGACCATCGACGACCCGCACTCCGTCGTCATGGGCAAGGAGCCGGTCTACGACGGCGAGCGCGCCGTCGGCTACGTCACCAGCGCCGCCTACGGCTACACGATCGGCAAGGGCATCGCCTACGCCTGGCTCCCGGCCGAACTCACCACCCCCGGCACCCAGTTGCACATCGGCTACTTCGACGAGCGTGTCGAGGTCGTCGTCGCCCAGGAGCCGCTGTTCGACCCGACGATGTCCCGCCTCCGCGGTTAGCCGGAAGGACGCGAACGCTCTATGAACGCGCTGAACACCCCCTTGGCGGAACTGGATCCCGAGGTCCACGCCGCGCTCCGGGCCGAACTGCACCGCCAGCAGTCCACGTTGGAGATGATCGCCTCCGAGAACTTCGCGCCCTCCGCGGTGCTGGAGGCCCAGGGCTCGGTCCTCACCAACAAGTACGCGGAGGGCTACCCCGGCCGCCGCTACTACGGCGGCTGCGAACACGTCGACGTCACCGAGCGGTTGGCGATCGAGCGGGTCAAGTCCCTCTTCGGCGCGGGCTTCGCGAACGTCCAGCCGCACTCGGGCGCACAGGCCAACACGGCGGTGTTCTTCGCCCTGTTGAAGCCCGGCGACACGATCCTCGGCCTCGACCTCGCCCACGGCGGACACCTGACCCACGGCATGCGCCTCAACTACAGCGGCAAGATGCTGAACGTGGTGCCGTACCACGTCTCCGAGACCGACAACCTGGTCGACATGGACGAGGTGGAACGCCTCGCCAAGGAACACCGCCCCAAGATGATCATCGCCGGATGGTCGGCGTATCCAAGGCAGTCGGACTTCGCGGCGTTCCGGCGGATCGCCGACGAGGTGGGTGCCCTGCTGATGGTCGACATGGCGCACTTCGCGGGCCTGGTGGCGGCGGGGCTGCACCCCAACCCGGTCCCGCACGCACACGTGACCACGACCACGACCCACAAGACGCTGGGCGGCCCACGCGGCGGAGTCATCCTCACCAACGAGGCCGACCTCGCCAAAAAGATCAACTCGGCGGTGTTTCCCGGGATGCAGGGCGGCCCGCTGGAGCATGTCATCGCCGCGAAGGCGGTGTCGTTCAAGGTCGCCGCGTCACCGGAGTTCGCGGAGCGCCAGTCCCGCACGCTGGCCGGCGCGCGCATCCTCGCGGAGCGCCTGACCCGAGCCGACGTGGCAGCCACAGGGGTGAAGGTCCTCACCGGCGGCACGGACGTGCACCTGGTCCTGGTAGACCTGCGCGACTCGGAGCTGGACGGCAGGCAGGCGGAAGACCTGCTCCATGAGATCGGCATCACCGTCAACCGCAACGCGGTGCCCTTCGACCCGCGGCCGCCCATGGTCACGTCGGGGCTGCGCATCGGCACCCCGGCGCTGGCCACACGCGGCTTCACGGAGGAGGACTTCGCCGAGGTCTCCGATGTGATCGCGCTGGCCCTCCAACCGGCCCCGGACACAGAGGACTTGCGCGCCCGCACGGAGGCCCTGGCCGCGAATCACCCGCTCTACCCGCACCTGTCCGAGGAGGGCGACCCCCGATGACCCCGCGTACCCCCGGCGCCGACCTCCCCGAACACCCCGACTGGCTCTGGCGCACACCGGAGCCGAAACGCTCGTACGACGTAGTCATCGTGGGCGGCGGCGGCCACGGCCTCGCGACTGCCCACTACCTGGCGAAGAACCATGGCATCACCAACGTCGCGGTGCTGGAGAAGGGTTGGCTGGCGGGCGGCAACATGGCCCGCAACACCACGATCATCCGTTCCAACTACCTGTGGGACGAGAGCGCGGGCATCTACGAACACGCCCTGAAACTCTGGGAGGGCCTGGAGGAGGAGTTGGACTACCCGATCCTCTTCTCCCAGCGCGGAGTGCTCAACCTCGCCCACAGCCTCCAGGACGTCCGCGACAGCGTGCGCCGCGTAGAGGCGAACCGCCTCAACGGCGTGGACGCGGAGTGGCTCGACGAACGGCAGGTCAAGGAGGTCTGCCCGATCGTCAACATCTCACCGGACGTGCGCTATCCGGTGATGGGCGGCACCTACCAACCACGCGCCGGCATAGCCAAACACGACCACGTCGCCTGGGGCCTGGCCCGCTCCGCCGACGCGGCCGGCATCGACCTCATCCAGAACTGCGAAGTGACGGGTCTCGACATCGTCGACGGCAGGGTGGTCGGCGTACAGACCACACTCGGCCCGATAGCGGCGGGCAAGGTAGCACTCTGCTCGGCGGGCCACACGTCGGTCCTGGCAGCGATGGCGGGCATCCAACTCCCCCTCCAGAGCCACCCGTTGCAAGCACTGGTGTCGGAGTTGCTGGAGCCGGTCCACCCCACGGTCGTCATGTCCAACGCGGTCCATGTGTACGTGAGCCAGGCGCACAAGGGCGAGTTGGTGATGGGCGCGGGCATCGACTCGTACAACTCCTATACGCAGCGCGGCGCGTTCCACATCATCGAGGAGCAGATGGCGGCGGCCCTGGAGCTGTTCCCGGTCTTCGCCCGCGCCCACGTACTCCGCACCTGGGGCGGCATCGTCGACGTCACCCCCGACGCCTCACCGATCGTCGGCCTCACCCCGGTGGACAACCTCTACCTCAACTGCGGCTGGGGAACCGGCGGTTTCAAGGCGACCCCAGGCGTCGGCTGGGTCTACGCCCACACCATCGCCCACGACACCCCTCACCACCTCAACGCCCCCTTCTCGCTCGACCGTTTCACCACCGGCGCGCTCGTCGACGAGCACGGCGCCGCCGCGGTGGCCCACTAGGGAGCCCAACCATGCTGCTGATCCCCTGCCCCTGGTGCGGGCCCCGCGACGAAGCCGAGTTCCACTACGGCGGCCAGGCCCACGTCGCCTACCCGGAGACCCCGGCCGACCTGACCGACGAGGAGTGGGCGCGCTACCTGTTCTTCCGCGACAACCCGAAGGGCCCCTTCGCGGAACGGTGGAACCATGGGGCGGGGTGCCGCCGGTGGTTCAACGCGGTGCGAGACACGGCGACGAACGAGATTCTGGGGGTGTATCGGG
>NZ_JBLTJC010000301.1:0-12923 GCF_048158785.1 Streptomyces colwelliae
GCCCTAGCCTGCGAGAAAGGAAGAAAGAAGAAAAGCGTCCGCACCACCCCAGGAGCCCCTCATGACCGCACTTCCGCAGGAGCGCCGCGTTCTCACCGCCATCCCCGGCCCGAAGTCGCAGGAGCTTCAGGCCCGCCGTACCGCCGCGGTCGCGGCCGGTGTGGGCTCCGTGCTGCCCGTGTTTACCGCGCGCGCGGGCGGCGGGATCGTCGAGGACGTCGACGGGAACCGGTTCATCGACTTCGGTTCCGGTATCGCCGTGACGAGCGTCGGCGCCTCCGCCGAGGCCGTCGTACGCCGTGCCACCGCGCAGCTCGCCGACTTCACCCACACCTGTTTCATGGTCACGCCCTACGAGGGGTACGTCGAGGTCGCCGAGGCGCTCGCCGAGCTGACCCCGGGCGACCACGCCAAGAAGTCCGCGCTGTTCAACTCCGGCGCCGAGGCCGTCGAGAACGCCGTGAAGATCGCGCGGGCGTACACCAAGCGGCAGGCCGTCGTCGTGTTCGACCACGGGTACCACGGCCGGACCAACCTGACGATGGCGCTGACGTCGAAGAACATGCCGTACAAGAACGGTTTCGGGCCGTTCGCGCCGGAGGTCTACCGCGTGCCGGTCGCCTACGGCTACCGCTGGCCGACCGGTGCGGAGAACGCCGGTGCCGAGGCCTCCGCGCAGGCCATCGACATGATCAACAAGCAGATCGGCGCGGACAACGTCGCCGCGATCATCATCGAGCCGGTCCTCGGCGAGGGCGGTTTCATCGAGCCGGCGAAGGGCTTCCTGCCGGCGCTGAGCGAGTTCGCCAAGGCCAACGGGATCGTCTTCGTCGCCGACGAGATCCAGTCCGGGTTCTGCCGTACGGGGCAGTGGTTCGCGTGTGAGGACGAGGGTGTCGTCCCGGATCTCATCACGACCGCGAAGGGGATCGCGGGCGGGCTGCCGCTCGCCGCCGTCACCGGGCGCGCCGAGATCATGGACGCCGCGCACGCCGGTGGGCTGGGGGGTACGTACGGTGGCAACCCCGTCGCCTGTGCCGGTGCGCTCGGTGCGATCGAGACGATGAAGGAGCTGGACCTCAACGCCAAGGCCAAGAACATCGAGTCGGTCATGAAGGTCCGGCTCGGGGCCATGGCGGAGAAGTTCGACATCATCGGCGACGTGCGCGGGCGCGGCGCGATGATCGCCATCGAGCTGGTCAAGGACCGTACGACCAAGGAGCCGAACCCGGAGGCGACGGCCGCGCTCGCCAAGGCGTGCCACCAGGAGGGGCTGCTGGTCCTGACCTGTGGCACCTACGGCAACGTGCTGCGCTTCCTGCCCCCGCTGGTCATCGGGGAGGACCTGCTGAGCGAGGGGCTCGACATCATCGAGCAGGCGTTCGCACGTATCTGAGCCACCCCCGCCCGTGCGCCCCGGTCACACGCAACTCCCAGTTCCCGCACAGGAGTTGTGCCCCACGCGCCTCATCCGCCCCACCCGTTTCATCCACCACGATTCGGGGACCGGTGCGGCGGGCGTCGGGCCGTGTGAAGAAGGTGTGCGGGGTGCATGACGGGACGCGATTCCGCCTGTCCTACCCGCAGCCGCTGCCGTAGGTTCTACCCAGATGAGAGATACACCCCGCCCACAGGGGACTGTGGGCGACTTCAGGCCGGGGCCTCCCCAGCTTCGACCTGGTCGTGCCATCGCGCACACAACAGGAGCCTCTGGCTCCGAATCTCCTCACCGATCGGACAGTCGCCCGCCCCAAACCCCCCGGGGCGGCCGACGACCCGATCCGGACGGCCGGCCTGGAACTACCCCCCCTGTTCCAGGTCGGCCGACCTCCTTTCTCTGGCTGCTTCTCGCCCTTCCCGCGTTCCTCTTCGCGGTGATCACCTGGCAAGTGGCCGCCGACGGCCCCCTCCTCCGCCTGGACACCCGCCTCAGCCGCGCACTCGTCCACCCGGACCGGGCCTCCGAACTCCTCGCCGACCTCGGCAACTTCCAGGTCGCGGTACCCGTCCTCGTCGTCGTTCTCGGCTACGTCGCCTGGCGCGGCCGTGCCAGAGGTACGGACCGCTGGTGGCTGCCGCCCGTCGCGGCGGCCGTGCTGATGGCCCTGGTCCCGGCGATCGTCGTCCCCCTCAAGGAACTGATCGCCCGCGGCGGCACCCCGGCGGTCCCGCCCGGCACCGGCTACTACCCCTCCGGCCACACGGCCACCGCGATGATCGCCTACGGCGCCTCGACCCTGGTCCTCCTCCCTTGGCTCCGGTCGGCATACGCCCGGCGCGGGATCGTCATCGTCTGCGCCCTGCTCGTCGCCGGCGTCAGCTTCGGCCTGGTCCGCCGGGGCTACCACTGGCCACTGGACGTCGTGGCCAGTTGGTGCCTCGGTACGGTGCTGCTCACATCGCTGTGGCTGTTCCTGGGCCGCGTACGAAGCCAGGGTCAGCCGAAGTAGCCGTCGAACGTCTTCTGGAACTCCCAGTTCGAGTAACGGTCCCAGTTGATAGACCAGGTCATCAGGCCGCGCAGGGCCGGCCAGGTGCCGTGGGTCGTGTACGAGCCGCAACTCGCCTTCTTCGTCAGGCAGTCCAGGGTTTTCGTGACCTCGGCCGGGGCGACGTAGCCGTTGCCCGCGTTGACGGATGCCGGCATGCCGATGGCGATCTGGTCGGGGCGCAGGGCCGGGAACACGTTGTTCGTGTCGCCCGCCACCGGGAATCCCGTGAGCAGCATGTCCGTCATCGCGATGTGGAAATCGGCGCCGCCCATGGTGTGGTACTGACCGTCGAGACCCATGATCGGGCCCGAGTTGTAGTCCTGGACGTGCAGCAGGGTGAGGTCGTCGCGCAGGGCGTAGATGACGGGTAGATACGCCCCGCACCTCGGGTCCTGGCCGCCGAACTTGCCGGTGCCGTAGAACTGGTAGCCCATCTGCACGAAGAACGTCTCGGGCGCCATGCTGAGCACGAACTTCGAGCCGTACCTGGCCTTCAGGGTCTTCAGGGCCGCGATCAGGTTGACCACCACGGGAGTTGTGGGGCTCTTGAAGTTCGTGTCGCTCGCGTCCAGTGACAGCGAGTGGCCCTCGAAGTCGATGTCCAGGCCGTCGAGTCCGTAGGTGTCGATGATGTTCGAGACCGAGGAGACGAAGGTGTCGCGGGCCGCTGTCGTGGTCAGTTGGACCTGGCCGTTGGCGCCGCCTATGGAGATCAACACCTTCTTTCCCGCCGCCTGTTTGGCCTTGATCGCCGCCTTGAAGTCGGCGTCGCTCTCCACGTTCGCGCACTCGCTGACCGGGCAGCGGTTGAAGCGGATGTCGCCCGAGGTCGTGGAGGTGGGTTCGCCGAAGGCCAGGTCGATGACGTCCCAACTGTCGGGGACGTCGGCCAGGCGCGTATAGCCGGAGCCGTTGGCGAAGCTCGCGTGGAGGTAGCCGACGAGGGCGTGGGTGGGCAGTCCCGTGCCGGTGCCCGAGCCGGTGGACGTCGTCGCGGTGACCGCCGTGGACTTCGCGGACTCGCCCGCGTCGTTCACCGCGGTGACCTGGAAGCTGTACGCCGTCGCGGCCGTCAGCCCGCTCACGGTGGCCGAAGTGCCGGTCGCCGTCTGGACTTTGACCCCGTCACGGTAGATCGCGTAGCTCGTCGCGCCGGTGACGGCGGACCAGGAGAGAGCGACGGAGGAGGACGTCACGGTGCCCGCGGCGAGGCCCGTCGGGGTGACGGGCGGCTGTCCTACGTCCACTGCCGGGCCGGTGAGAGAGAGGTCGTCGGCGTAGTAGGCGCCGGTGGCGTACCAGCCGTGGGTGTAGATCGTGACCTTGGTGGTGGACGGGCCGGTGCGGAAGCTGGTCGTCAACTGCTGCCAGTCGGGGGCCGATTGGGTCCAGGTGGAGACGTCGGTGGTGCCGGTGCCGCTCGCGCCGAGGTAGACGTAGCTGCCGCGGACGTAACCGGCGAGCGAGTACTGGGAGTTGGGCTGCACGGTCACCGTCTGCGCGCACTGGGCGTAGTCGTTGCCGGCCGGGGTCGCCTGTAGCGCCGAACTGCCGCCGTGCACGGGCGACTTGACCGTCGCACCGCTGTTCGCGGTGCAGGACCAGCTGTCGAGGCCCGCTTCGAAGCCTCCGTTCTTCGCCAGGTCCGCGTCGGCCGCACGGGCGGCCGACGAGAGCGCGGTGAGGCCGGACACGGCCAGGGCCGCGACCGTGAACACGGCAAGGACGGGTCTGGTGCGATCCACAAGTGCCTCCGGGCATGGGGGAATTGGAGGGGTGGAGCGCGCCCAATTTGGTCCAGACCAATTGCCGTTGTCAAGACATGCGCTGTCCGGACATCCGCCGGCGGGGAATCTGTCGGCTACCCGTCCTCCCCTTCCGTGGCCAGCCCCGCCGCCGCCTCGTGCATGGCGAGTTCGAGGAGTGCGGGGTCGGTGAGGGTGCCGGAGCCGTCCGGTGGCACCAGCCAGCGGACTCCGCCGGTCGACCGGCCGGGGTACGGCACGACGATCCAGGTGCCGAGTCCGGCCGAACGGATCCCGGTGCCCAGCCAGCGGGTCGCGGTGCCGGGCGGTACGAGGAAGCCCATCCGCGCGTCGCCGAAGTCGACGAGTACCGGGCCCAGTTGATCGATGACCCTGGTGAGCACATCGAGCGTGGGATAGCCGAGCTCACCCGGCAGGATGAGTACGTCCCAGGCCTTGCCGGCGGGCAGCAGCGCGACCCCGAGGGGGTTGCGCTCCCATTCCCAGCGGCAGGCCTCCGGATCCGGAGCTACGGATGCCAGCCACTCGACGGCCGTCTTCGCCCCAGTCATGAGGAGACCTCCCTTTCTCATGTCGACGCTGGTCGCGTCACAGGAGAGAGGGAGGTCTCCGCCAGGCATTACGCGGGTTCCGGCACCCCGAAGGAGTGAACTGGATCACACCCGCCAGAAAGCGTGCGGCTCAACTGTCGAAGCCGAGGCCCAGTTTGTCCATCGTCTTCAGCCAGAGATTGCGCCGGCCGCCGTGGTCGTCCGCGCGGGCCAGCGACCACTTGGTGAGCGCGATGCCCGTCCAGGCGAACGGCTCGGGCGGGAAGGGCAACGGCTTCTTGCGGACCATCTCCAGTTCCGTGCGCTCGGTCCGCTCCCCCGCGAGCAGGTCCAGCATCACGTCCGCGCCGAAGCGGGTCGCGCCGACGCCGAGGCCCGTGAAGCCCGCCGCGTACGCGACCTTGCCCTGGTGGGCGGTGCCGAAGAACGCCGAGAAGCGCGAGCAGGTGTCGATCGCCCCGCCCCACGCGTGGCTGAAGCCCAGCCCCTCCAACTGCGGGAAGCAGGTGAAGAAGTGCTCGGCGAGCTTGGCGTACGTCTCCGGCCGGTCGTCGTACTCGGCGCGCACCCGGCCGCCGTACGGATAGATCGCGTCGTAACCGCCCCACAGGATGCGGTTGTCGGCGGAGAGCCGGAAGTAGTGGAACTGGTTCGCCGAATCGCCCAGGCCCTGGCGGTTCTTCCAGCCGATCGACGCCAACTGGTCGGCGGAGAGCGGTTCGGTCATCAGGGCGTAGTCGTAGACCGGGACGGTGTACGAGCGGACGCGCTTGACCAGGTTCGGGAAGATGTTGGTGCCGAGTGCGACGCGGCGGGCGCGGACCGAGCCGTACGGGGTGCGTACGGCCATGCCGGCGCCGTACTGCTTGAGGGCGAGGGCGGGGGTGTGTTCGTAGACGCGGACGCCGAGTTGGAGGCAGGCGCGCTTCAACCCCCAGGCCAGCTTTGCCGGGTTGAGCATCGCGACACCCCGGCTGTCGTACAGGCCGGCCAGGAAGGTCGGGGAGTCGACTTGTTCCCTGACCGCTTCCGCGTCCAGGAACTCGGTGCCCTCCGCGAGACCCTTGCTCTCCAACTCTCCGTACCAGTCGTGGAGTTCCTCGGCCTGGTGCGGTTCGGTGGCGACGTCGATCTCGCCGGTGCGCTCGAACTCGCAGTCCAGGGAGTAGCGGGCGACCGCGCTCTCGATCTCGTCGAGGTTGCGGGCGCCCAGCTCCTCCAGTTTGTGGATCTCGTCGGGCCAGCGGGTGAGGCCGTTGGAGAGTCCGTGGGTGAGCGAGGCGGCGCAGAAACCGCCGTTACGGCCCGAGGCGGCCCAGCCCACCTCGCGGCCCTCCACCAGCACCACGTCCCGCTGCGGGTCGCGCTCCTTCGCGATGAGCGCGGTCCACAGTCCGCTGTAACCGCCCCCGACGACCAGCAGATCGCAGGTCTCGGCGCCGGTGAGCGCGGGTTCGGGGTGGGGCTTGCCGGGGTCGTCCAGCCAGTACGGGACCGGCCGGGCTTCCGAAAGGGACTTCGTCCAGTTGTTGCTACGGCTCATGGCGCTTGGGGCCATGATTTCAACTCCCTACAGGGATAGTGCGGTTACGCCTTTACCTTGTTGCGGCGGTTGGTGATCGCCATCGAGGAGAGCACCAGCAATACGGCGACGAGGAACATGGCCGTACCGATGACATTGATCTGAACGGGTGTGCCGCGCTGTGCCGAACCCCAGACGAACATGGGGAAGGTGACGGTCGAACCCGCGTTGAAATTGGTGATGATGAAATCGTCGAAGGAGAGCGCGAAGGAGAGCAGTGCGCCCGCCGCGATTCCGGGGGCGGCGATGGGGAGGGTGACCCGGACGAACGTCTGCACCGGTCCGGCGTAGAGGTCCCGGGCCGCCTCCTCCAGGCGGGGGTCCATCGACATCACGCGGGCCTTGACGGCGGTGACGACGAAGCTGAGGCAGAACATGATGTGGGCGATCAGGATGGTGTAGAAGCCCAGTTGGGCGCCCATGTTGAGGAACAGGGTGAGCAGCGAGGCGGCCATGACGACCTCAGGCATCGCCATCGGCAGGAAGATCAGCGAGTTGATCGCGCCGCGGGCGCGGAAGCGGTAGCGGACCAGCGCGAAGGCGATCATCGTGCCGAGCAGGGTGGCGCCGATGGTCGCCCAGACGGCGATCTGGAGGCTGATGCTCAGCGAGCCGCACATGTCGGCGACACCGCACGGCTGCTTCCAGGCGTCCAGCGAGAACTGCTGCCACTCGTAATTGAAGCGCCCCTTCGGCTTGTTGAAGGAGAACACCGTGACGACGACGTTCGGAAGGAGGAGATATCCGAGGGTCAACAGGCCCGCGATGACTACGAGATGGCGCTTGAACCAGCGTACGACGGCCATTTAAACCAGATCCTCCGTCCCGGACTTGCGAATGTAGATGGTCACCATGGCGAGAATGGCGGCCATGAGGATGAAGGAGAGTGCCGCCGCCGTCGGGTAATCCAGAATGCGCAGGAACTGCGTCTGGATGACGTTTCCGATCATGCGGGTGTCGGTGGAGCCGAGGAGTTCGGCGTTGACGTAGTCACCGGCCGCCGGGATGAAGGTCAGCAGGGTGCCGGAGACGACGCCGGGCATCGACAGCGGGAAGGTGACCTTGCGGAAGGTGGTGAACGGCTTGGCGTACAGATCGCCGGCCGCCTCGTGCAGCCGTCCGTCGATGCGTTCGAGGGAGGTGTAGAGCGGCAGCACCATGAACGGCAGGAAGTTGTACGTCAGTCCGCAGACGACCGCGAGTGGAGTGGCGAGGACGCGGTCGCCCGAGGTCCAGCCGAGCCAGTTGGTGACGTCCAGGACGTGCAGCGTGTTGAGCGCGCCGACGACCGGGCCGCTGTCCGCGAGGATCGTCTTCCAGGCGAGCGTGCGGATCAGGAAGCTGGTGAAGAACGGCGCGATCACCAGGATCATGATCAGGTTCCGCCAGCGTCCCGCGCGGAACGCGATGAGGTACGCCAGCGGGTAGCCGAGCAGCAGACACAGGATGGTCGCGGCGGCGGCGTAGAGGACCGAGCGCAGGAACTGCGGCCAGTACTCGGACAGCGCGTCCCAGTAGGTCGCGAAGTGCCAGGTGACCTTGTAGCCGTCCTCCAGGGAGCCCGTCTGGATCGACGTGGAGCCCTGGTAGATCATCGGCAGCGCGAAGAAGACGATCAGCCAGAGGATGCCGGGCAGCAGCAGCCAGTACGGCGTCCAGCGGCCCCGCTTCTTGCGCGGAGGCTTCTCCTCCGGCGCGGGCGCCAGGGGCGGCGCCTCGGTGACAGCGGCCATCAGGCGGCCTCCTCCACGATGTCGACGCCGGCGTCGATGTCCTGCGCCGCGTCGAGGCCGAAGGTGTGGGCCGGGTTCCAGTGCAGGACGACGTCGGCGCCGGGCCGCAGCCGGGTGTCGCGGTCGATGTTCTGGGCGTAGACCTCGAACTCGGGGCAGACGGGGCTGTCGATGACGTACTGGGTGGAGACGCCGATGAAGCTGGAGTCGGCGATCTTGCCGGTGATGCGGTTGCGGCCGGCCGGGATCTCGCCCGCGTCGTCGGCGTGCGTGAGGGTGATCTTCTCCGGGCGCACGCCGACCAGGACCTTGCCGCCGGTCGCCGTGGGCGCGGAACATCGCGCTTCGGGCAGGACGAGCTTGCCGCCGCCCGCCTTGAGGATGATCTCGTCGCCGCTCTTGGAGTCGACCTCGGCCTCGATGAGGTTGGAGGTGCCGAGGAAGTTGGCGACGAACGTGGTGTTCGGGTTCTCGTACAGGTCGGCGGGCGAGCCGAGCTGCTCGACGCGGCCCGCGTTCATCACGGCGACCGTGTCGGCCATGGTCATGGCCTCCTCCTGGTCGTGCGTGACGTGGATGAAGGTGATGCCGACCTCGGTCTGGATGCGCTTGAGCTCCAGCTGCATCTGGCGGCGCAGCTTGAGGTCGAGGGCGCCGAGGGGCTCGTCGAGGAGGAGCACCTTGGGGTGGTTGATCAGGGCGCGGGCGACGGCGACTCGCTGCTGCTGGCCACCGGAGAGCTGGTGCGGCTTCTTGCGCGCCTGCTCGCCGAGCTGGACCAGGTCGAGCATGTCGACGACCTGCTGCTTCACCGACTTGATGCCGCGCCGGCGCAGACCGAAGGCGACGTTCTCGAAGATGTCGAGGTGCGGGAAGAGGGCGTACGACTGGAAGACCGTGTTCACCGGCCGCTTGTACGGCGGGAGGTAGGTGACCTCCTGGTCGCCGAGGTGGACGGTGCCGGAGGAAGGTTCCTCCAGGCCCGCGATCATGCGCAGGGTGGTGGTCTTGCCGCAGCCCGAGGCGCCGAGGAGGGCGAAGAAGGAGCCCTGGGGGACGGTCAGGTCGAGCGGCTGGACGGCGGTGAAGCCGTTGTCGTACGTCTTGCTGATTCCGGAGAGGCGGACGTCGCCGCTGTTGTCCTTGGTGTTCATCGTCGTCACGCCCCTGTGAGCTTTGCGAACTTCTGCTGGTATGACGTCTCTTCCTTCGAGCTCAGGGAGCGGAAGGCGTGGGACTTGGCCGCCATGGCCTTGTCGGGAAGGATCAGCGGGTTGTTCGCCGCCGTCTTGTCGAGCTTGGCGAGGTAGGGCTTCACGTCCGCGACCGGGCTCACGTAGTTGACGTAGGCGGCGAGTTCGGCGGCCGGTTCGGGCTCGTAGTAGTAGTCGATGAGCCGCTCGGCGTTCGTCTTGTGCCGTGCCTTGTTGGGGATCAGCAGGTTGTCGGTCGACGTCATGTAGCCGCTGTCGGGGATCACATAGCCGACGTCCGGGTTGTCCGACTGGAGCTGCACGATGTCGCCGCCCCAGGCGACGCACGCGGCGAAGTCGCCCTTGGTGAGGTCGGACGTGTAGTCGTTGCCCGTGAAGCGGCGGATCTGGCCCTTGTCGACGGCCTTCTGGAGGCGGGCGATGACCGCGTCGTAGTCGTCGGTGGTGAACTTCGCCGGGTCCTTGCCCATGTCGAGCATGGTCATGCCGACGCTGTCGCGCATCTCGGTGAGGAAGCCGACGCGGCCCTTGAGCTTGGGGTTGTCGAGCAGGTCGGAGATCGACTTCACCTCGACGCCGTCGAGCGCCTTCTTGTTGTAGGCGATGACGGTCGAGATGCCCTGCCACACGTACGAGTACGCCCGGCCCGGGTCCCAGTCGGGGCTGCGGAACTGGTCCGACAGGTTGGCGTAGGCGTGCGGCAGGTTCGACGCGTCCAGCTTCTGGACGTAGCCGAGGCGGATCATGCGGGCGGCCAGCCAGTCGGTGAGGACGATCAGGTCGCGACCGGTGGACTGGCCGGCGGCGAGCTGCGGCTGGATCTTGCCGAAGAACTCGTCGTTGTCGTTGATGTCCTCGGTGTACTTGACCTTGATGCCGGTCCGCTTGGTGAACGCGTCCAGCGTCGGGCGGTGGTTTCCGCTCTCGTCCGTGTCGATGTACTCGGGCCAGTTGGAGAAGTCGATCTCCTTCTCCGTGGCCGAGTGGTCGTCGGCGGACACGCCGCCCTGCGTCTTGCCCGCCGCGGGGATCCCGCAGCCGCTCAGGGCCCCGAGTCCGCCGACGGCGAGCGCGCCGCCCGCGGAGGCGCGCAGCACCGAACGGCGGGTCATCGCGGACCGGCTCTTGCGGAAGCTGCGCCGTACGGCGGCCACTTCGGCCGGGGTCAGGCGGTCGGGCTCGTACTGCTTCATGCGCGTGCTGCCCTTTCGGGAGGTGATGGCCACGGGTCGGGCGGCTGTCACGTTCTGCTATCGGTCCCCGAAGATCGTGCGGTGCCAGTCCTTGCGGGCCACCGCCGTGTTGTCGAACATGACGTGCTTGATCTGGGTGTATTCCTCGAACGAGTAGGCGGACATGTCCTTGCCGAAGCCGGACGCCTTGTATCCGCCGTGGGGCATCTCGCTGATGATCGGGATGTGGTCGTTGATCCACACGCAGCCCGCCTTGATCTCGCGGGTCGCGCGATTGGCCCGGTAGACGTCCCGGCTCCACGCGGAGGCGGCCAGGCCGTACGGGGTGTCGTTGGCGAGCGCGATGCCTTCGTCGTCGCTGTCGAAGGGCAGGACCACGAGGACGGGGCCGAAGAGCTCCGACTGCACGATCTCGCTGTCCTGGGCGGCGTCCGCGACCAGGGTGGGGCGATAGTAGGCGCCGTTCTTGAGATCTCCCTGAGGAGCCTCGCCGCCGGTCACCACGCGCGCGTAGCCACGCGCCCGGTCGACGAAGGCGGCGACCCGGTCGCGCTGCACGTGCGAGATCAGCGGCCCGAGGTCGGTGCCCGGGGCGAAGGGGTCGCCGACCCGGACACTCGCCATGAGGGCGGCCGTCTTCTGGACGAACGCGTCGTAGAGGGGCCGCTGCACGTACGCGCGCGTGGCGGCCGTGCAGTCCTGCCCGGTGTTGATGAGCGAACCGGCGACGGCTCCGTTGACGGCCGCTTCGAGATCCGCGTCGTCGAAGACCACGAAGGGCGCCTTGCCGCCGAGTTCCAGGTGGATGCGCTTGACGGTGGCGGTCGCGATCTCCGCGACGCGCTTGCCGACGGCGGTGGACCCGGTGAAGGACGTCATGGCCACGTCGGGATGCCCGACGAGATGCTCACCGGCGACCTTCCCCGTGCCGGTGATGATGTTGATGACGCCGTCCGGGATGCCCGCCTCCGTGGCGGCCTGCGCGAACATCAGCGAGGTGAGCGGGGTCAGCTCGGCGGGCTTGAGCACGATCGTGTTGCCCGCGGCGATCGCCGGGAGGACCTTCCAGGCGGCCATCTGGAGGGGATAGTTCCAGGGCGCGATGGAGCCGACGACACCGATGGGTTCCCGGCGTACGTACGACGTGTGGTCGCCGGAGTACTCACCGGCGGACTGCCCCTGAAGGTGCCGTGCGGCACCGGCGAAGAAGGCCGTGTTGTCGATGGTCCCCGGGACGTCGAACTCTCGGGTCAGCTTGAGGGGCTTGCCGCACTGGAGGGACTCGGCGCGGGCGAAGTCGTCCGCGCGCTCGGCGAGCACGGCGGCGAAGCGGTGCAGCGCGTCGGACCGCTCGCCGGGGGTGGCACCCGACCAGCCCGGGAACGCGGCGCGCGCGGCCGCCACGGCGGCATCCACGTCGTCCGTCCCGGCCAGCTCGTACGTGTACACGTCCTCGCCGGTGGCCGGGTCGACGACGGCATGGGTACGGCCCGAGGTGCCCTTGGTGAGGCGGCCGGCGATGAACTGCGCACCGTCCGCGAAGTACTCCTGTGCGGGGAATCGTTCCGGGGTGACGCTGCCCGGGTTGTGCATGTCGCTCTCCTCCGCCTTCGCCCCGCTTCGTCCGCTGGCGGGTGGCGTAGCTCCAGCTCGATTTGAATGCCGATCCTGACAGAGCAAAGGGACTCCAACAAGTGATTCCGTTGTTGCCTTTTGGTTACGCGACGGAATCCTTCGACCAGGTGTCGAGTCCGTACGGAAAAGGGAGGACGGAGTGTCAGTGGTGCCTGCAAGACTCGCGTGTATGGACGGGATCACGGGGAAGCTCGCGGCGGAGGCCGCGGAAAAGATCGATTCGCAGGAAGCCCTGATCAGGGAAGTGCGCGCGGGGACCAGGGTCAAGTACCTGCACTTCTGGGGCCACCGGCCACGCCCGGACGGACGCGTGAGCGCGAGCTGTCTGAGCCAGTGGTGGCCGTCGCCGTTCACCGTGGACGGGGTGACGTACGCGACCGCCGAGCACTGGATGATGGCGGGCAAGGCCCGGCTGTTCGGCGACGCGGAGGCGCTCGCGCGGGTGCTGGAGGCGGGGCATCCGTCCCTGGCCAAGAAGGCGGGGCGGCTGGTGCGCGGCTTCGACGAGGAGACCTGGGCGCGGGAGCGGTTCGGGATCGTCGTCGAGGGGAGCGTCCACAAGTTCGCGGCCGACGCGGAGATGCGGGCGTTTCTGCTGGGCACGGGTGAGCGGGTGCTGGTGGAGGCGAGTCCCGTCGACCGGGTGTGGGGCATCGGGCTCGCCGCGAGCGACGCGGCGGCGGAGGTTCCCGAGCGGTGGCGGGGGCCGAACCTGTTGGGGTTCGCGTTGATGGAGGCGCGGGGGCGACTGCGGGAG
>NZ_JBLTJC010000302.1:0-12905 GCF_048158785.1 Streptomyces colwelliae
CTGATCACCCGCCCCGTCCGGCGCGCGGTCTCCGCGAGCCGTTCCAAGTGGTGGGCCGGGTCGGTGAGGACGCACAGGGAGGCCACGGGAGTACCGCGCACCCCGAGCAGCGGAACCGCCGCGCAGCACACACCGGTTACCACTTCCTCCCGGTCGAACGCGGCACCGTGCTCCCGTATCGCGTCGGCGTCCCGCGCCCAGGACGCGGGCAGCGGCCCCAGCAGCGGTGCAGGCGCGGCCGTGGCCACCAGGACCTTGCCCGCCGCGGTGAACCACGGCCAGGTCATCCGGGTCTCCAGCGGATCGGGCCGCCGGGCGTCGTCGGGACACCACTCGACCATCAGCGTCTCGCCCTTCCACAGCACGGCGATCCCCACCGTCGTCCCCGTGAGCTGCGCCAGCCGGCGCATCGGTTCCTTCGCGGCGGCGCGCAGCCGGGGATGCGGTTGCCACGCGCGCCCCAGGCGGAACATCCGCGGGCCGACCCGGTAACTCCCTCCGCACCGCTCGACCGCGCCCAGGTCCGCCAGTTGTTCCAGCAGGCGGTACGCGGTCGTCTTGGGCAGCCCGCAGTCGGACGCCAGCCTCGTCGGCCCCGCCTCCACGGCCCGCTCCACCGCCTCCAGCAGCGCGAAGGCGCCCTCCAGCACGCTCCTTCCGCCGGCGTTCCCCGTGGCGGCCGGTAAGGTCTCCGGCCGCCGTACCGGCACCCGTGTCTCAGGTGCCATCACTCCCCGTGTGATCACACGTCTCGCCCCCGTTTGCCTGTTGCGCAGCCGCCAGGCGACGGCCCTGCCGTCATGCCCGGACGGGACGCGGTCGGCGTCCCGGCCGTTCCCCAGCAGATTCGCACCGGTGTGTGACGAGAAACCTTGTCGAAGGCTTGTCGCGCCGCATACACGTCCGTGAAGAAAAGGAGGAGGCTTTGTGTAAGGGGAGGCACACGCCATGGTGGACGTGCAGTTGCTCGGGCCGGTGGAACTGTCGGCGGAGGGGCGCGCGGTGGAGGTGGGCCCGCCCCAACGCCGCACCGTGATGGCCGCGTTGGCCGTGGACGTCGGCCGGCCCGTCGCCGTCGACGTGGTCATCGAGCGGGTCTGGGGCCCGCACGCGCCGGACGGCGCGCGCGGCGCGGTGCACGCCCATGTCGCCCGGATACGGCGGATGTGCGAGCAGGCGGCCGAGACCCCGCGGGAACCCTTATTACTGGTGCGCCGTTCCGGTGGGTACCTCCTGGAGGCCCGCCCGGACCAGGTGGACGTGTACCGCTTCCGGCAGTTGGTCGACCAGGCGCGGGCGGCGGGACCGGCCGACCCCGCGCGGGCGGTGCTGCTGCGCGAGGCACTCGACCTGTGGCGCGGAGAGCCGCTGTCCGGACTGAACGGCGAGTGGGCGGCCCGGATGCGCGAGGCCTGGCGGCGCCAGCACCAGGACGCCGCCGTCGGCTGGGCCCGCGCGGAGTTGCGCCACGGCGATCCCGCCCCCGTCATCGGCCCGTTGACCGGCCTGCTCGGCGAGTACCCGCTCGCGGAACCCCTGGCCGAAGCGCTGATGCGGGCCTTGCACGAGACAGGCCGCAGCGCGGAGGCCCTGGACTGCTACGCCGCCGTCCGCAAACGGCTGGCCGAGGAACTGGGCACCGACACGGGACCCGCGCTGCGCCAGCTCCACCAGTCGATCCTGCGCGGCCACCGCTCCGCGTCGACTCCACGCCCCGAGCCGTCGGCGGTGGCACGACGGACCGAGCTACCCGCCCAACTCCCCATGGCGGTACGAGGATTCACCGGCCGCGACGGAGAACTCGCCCGGCTCGCCGCGATCCTCGCCTCGGCCGAGGGCGAGTCCGCCGCCGTCGTGATCTCGGCGGTGTCCGGGATGGCCGGGGTGGGGAAGACCGCCCTGGCCGTGCACTGGGCGCGCCGGGTCGAGAGCGCCTTCCCCGACGGGCAGTTGTACGTCAACCTGCGGGGCTTCGACCCGCAGGGATCGGTCGTGCAGCCGACCGAGGCCGTACGAGGGTTCCTGGACGCGCTCGGAGTACGGCCGGAGCGGGTGCCCCCTGGACTGGAGGCCCAAGTCGGCCTGTACCGAAGCCTGTTGACGGGGCGTCGGATGATGGTCGTACTCGACAACGCCCGTGACGAGGAACAGGTCCGCCCGCTGCTTCCGGGCGCGGTCGGCTGCATGGCGCTGGTGACCAGCCGGAACCGGCTGACCGGGCTGGCCGCGACCGAGGGCGCCCATCTGCTCGCCGTGGACCCGCTGACACCGGCCGCCGCACGGGACGTACTGGCGGAGCGGCTCGGTGCGGGCCGGGTCGCCGCCGAACCGGCGGCGGTGGCCGCCGTCGTCACCTGGTGCGCGGGACTGCCCCTCGCGCTGGCCGTGGTCTCGGCACGCGCCGCCGCGCAACCGCATCAGCCCCTGGGGACACTCGCCGAGGAACTCCGGGAAGCGGGCGGCCGGTTGGACGCGCTCGACGGGGGCGAGGAGTCCAGTCAGGTACGGGCGGTGTTCTCCTGGTCCTACAGCGCGCTCAGCCCGGCCGCGGCCCGGCTGTTCCGTCTGCTGGCGCTGCACCCGGGACCGGACCTGGACCAGCGCGCGGCCGCCGCGCTGGCCGGGGCACCGCCCGAGCGCGTCCGGGCGCTGCTGGCCGAACTGACCGGCGGCCACCTGCTCGTCGAACACGCCCCGGGACGGTACGCCTTCCACGACCTGCTGCGGGTCTACGCCGGGGAACTCGTGACCGCGTACGACGACGAGTGGGAACGCCGGTCGGCACGGCACCGGATGATGGACCACTACCTGCACACCGCGCGGGCGGCCGACGTCCTGGTGACCCCGCAGCCCAACCCGGTGGAATCGCCCGCGCCCAGACCGGGCGCGAACCCGGTGGAGTTCGGGGACTACGGCCGCGCACTGGCCTGGCTCGCCGCCGAACACCCGGTGCTGCTGGCGCTCGTACGGCAGCAGCAGCCCGGCTTCGACGCCCACACGTGGCGGCTGGTCACCGTACTGACCACCTTCCTGGACCGGCACGGATACTGGCAGGCGCTGCTCACCGCCGGGCACCGCGCCCTGGCCGCCGCCGAACGGGAGGGCGACCCGGCCGGCCGGGCGGGCGCCCACCGCGGACTGGGCCTGGCCCTGGACCGGTTGAAGTGCCCGGCACCGGCCCGGGAGCACTATCTGCGGGCCCTCGAACTCTTCGCCGCGGTCGGCAGCGACGCGGGCCAGGCCCGCACCCATCAGCATCTCTCGCGGATGTCGGGGGCCCAGGGCAACGCCGAACTCGCCCTGGAGCACGCCTACCGGAGCCTGGAGCACTACCGGGCCGCGGGCGACCGGGCAGGACAGGCCGCCGCGTTGAACCACATCGGCTGGCGGCAGGCGCACCTCGGTGACCATCTCCGCGCGCTCGCCCACTGCGAGCAGGCCCTCGAACTCGCGCAGGCGGCCGGAGACGTGGACGGGCAGGCCCACATCTCCGACAGTCTGGGCTACATCCACCACCAACTGGGCCGCTACCAACAGGCAGTCGACCGCTACCGGCAGGCGGCCCAGCTGTTCCACGCCACGGGGGAGCGGCACAGCGAGGCCGCCTGTCTGATCTGCCTCGGCGACAGCCATCGCAGCGCGGGCCAGTCCGACGCCGCCCACGAGGTGTGGACCCGCGCACTCGACCTCACCGCCGAACTCGGCCTGCCCGACGACGATCCCCTCCGCGCCGGACTCCAACAGCGGCTCGGGGAAGGGAAGTTGCCGTAGCGGGTCCGGATCGGTCACCGAGGCGGAGACCGAGGACGATACCGACGGCCGCGCAGGCACAGGTGATCCACCAGGTGGAGTGCCAGTCGCCGGTGCGGGTGGCCAGCCAGGCGGCGACGGTGGGGCCGACGAAGCTGCCGGCGTTGAAGAGTTGCTGGATCAGACCCATGGTCGCGGGAGCGGAGCCGCCGGCCGGTGTCAACTCACCGATCATGCGCAACAACGTCGCCGGTATCGCACCGCCGGTCAGCGAGAAGGCCGTGACGCACACGAACTGCCAAGCGGTACCTGCCGGGAGGCCGTGCCAGTCGACGGCGAAGGCGAGCACGGAAGTGACGGCCATGAGGACGAACGCGGGGACGATGAGGACGCCGGTGGGCAGACCGCGCCTCATGAGTGCCGCCGTGGCGATCGAACCGACGGTGTTCGCCGCACCGACCACCGCGCTCAGCACACCCGGCCAGCTGCCCGTCATCCCGCCGTCGCGGTAGATCGTGGGCAGGAACCCGACCACCGCCATCCACGGCAGGGTGTAGCAGGCGAACACGAGACCGGCCGTCCAAGGTGCCGGTGCCCGGACGGTACGGCCGATACGGGAGAGAGCGTTCGCCGCGCCGCGCACACCACCCGCGTCGTCACGGGGAACCCGGGCCAGGACCCACGGCAACGGCAGCAGCGCGATCACCGCCATGCCCCACCACCACACCCGCCACGGCATCACCTGGAGGGCCAGCGCGCCGATGATGAGCCCGGCGAAGGTGGAGATGCCCTGGTAGGCGCCCCAGAACCCCATGGCCGTGGTGAAGCGGGCGGGCGGAGCGGTGCGCCGGACCAACCCCGGGCCCATCACCGCCACCAGGATGAAACCCGCCCCCTCGACCGCCCGCGAGACCAGCAGAGGCGCCGCCGACCAGGCGAAACCCCCGCCCGCCGAACCGAGGCACAACAGGACCAGCCCCATGCTCAGACAGCGACGCTCACCGATCAGTTCGGCCAGCAGCGAGACGGCAAGTCCCCCGAGCATCCCGGCCAGTTGGACGATCCCCAGCAGGGTCCCGGCCTGGACCAGGCTCAGCGACAGGTCGTGTCGCAGGAAGGGGAGCGCGGGCGGGACCTTCCACACCTGAAGCCCGGCAGCGACTCCGGCGGACACGACGACGACCCAGGAGCGACCGGTACCGGTGGGGTGCGAACTCACGGCCATGGCGGACGGTCCTTCATCAGGGCGGAGGGGTGACTGGCCCATCAGGTTGACCACACGCCGGGGCATCAGCGCAACACATGCTCCATCTGCTGCGACAGATGCTCAATTACATGGCTCCCAGGTGGCAGAATGCGCACCATGACGCTGATGGACCCCTTGGACGCGCGGATCGTCCTGGCCCTGGACGACGACCCGGACGCGACGATCCTCGCCCTCGCCCAGACCCTGGGCGTGGCCCGGAACACCGTTCACGCCCGGCTGCGGAGGATGGCCGCCGACGGCGTGCTCAAGCCCGTCAGCCGACGCGTCGACCCCGCCGCCCTCGGATACGGCCTGGTGGCGTTCATGTCGCTCGCGGTGAGCCAGGCCGAGCCTGAGAGCGTCCACGCGGGCCTGCTCGACCTCCCCGAAGTGATCGAGGTCCACTACACCACCGGCGACGCCGACCTCCTCGCGCACGTCGTCGCCCAGGACACCGCCGACCTGCACCGCATCACCAAGGCGATCCTCGCCATCGACGGAGTCGGCAGGACCAGCACCGCCATCTCCCTGGCCGAGATCATTCCCTACCGACCTCGGGCTCTGCTGCATCGCCTGGCGAAGAGTCGCGCTTAGAGATCCAGCTCCAGCACCGGGGACTCGCAACGGCTCACGCAGATCATCATCGTGGTGGCGGTGGGGCGTTCGGACGGCTCGATCACCGTGTCGCGGTGGTCCGGGACCCCGGCCGTGACCGGTGTCTCGCAGGTACCGCAGTAGCCCTCCTCGCAGGAGTACGGCACGTCCGGGAGCTTCTCGCGTACGACGTCCAGTACGGAACGGTCGGCGGGCACGGTCAGCCGCAGGCCCGAACGGCTGAGCACCACCTCGAACTCCCCGCTCCCGGCGCCGAGTTGATCCGGGATCGCGTCGTCGGCCGCGGTGAAGCGCTCCAGATGCAGCGACCGCGCCGGGCCGGCCGTACGGCACAGGGCCGTCACCGCGTCGAGCATCGGTTGCGGGCCGCAGGCGTAGACGGCGTGCGTGGGTGGAGTAGCGGCGAGTTCGGCCGCCAGGTCCGGGAGGCCTGCCTCGTCCTGCGGCAGGAGCAGCACGCGGTCACCGCCCAGCGCCGCCAACTCCTCGGCGTAGACGAGCCGGGACCGGTCGCGGGCGCCGAGGACGAGGCGCCAGGGCAGGCCGCGGGCGGTGAGTTCGCGGGCCATCGGCAGCAGCGGGGTGACGCCGATGCCGCCGGCCAGCAGCAGATAGCCCGGTGCGGGTACCAGCGGGAACCGGTTGACCGGGCCGCGTACGTCCAACTCCCGGCCCACCAGGGCGGTTTCGTGGATCTCCCGCGACCCGCCACGTCCTTCGGGCACGCGGTGCACGGCGACCGTCCACGCCTCGGTGTCCGCCACCTCCCCGCACAGCGAGTACGCCCGCCGCAGCCCCGAGGGAAGCGTCAACTCCACATGCGCGCCCGGCTCCCAGGACGGCAGGGCGCCGCCGGTGGGCCGGGTCAGCCGGAGTTCCAGCACGTCGTGGGCGACCCAGCGGGCCTGGCGGACCAGGAGCCGCTCGGTCGTCGCGCCGGGGGAGACGAGGTCAGAAGACACGGAAGTACTCCCGCTGTTCCCAGTCGGTCACCTCTTGGCTGAAACGGGTGATCTCGGCTCGCTTGATGCTCGTGTAGTACGCCACGAAGTCCTTGCCGAGCCGGTCGGCGAGCATGCGGTCGGACTCCAGCGCGTCCAGGGCCTCGCCCAGTGAGCGGGGGAGCGGCTCGGCGCGTGCCGCGTAGGGCTCGTCGGCGGCCGGTCCGGGTTCCAGGCCACCTGCCACGCCCTCCAGCCCGGCGGCGAGTTGGGAGGCGAGGTAGAGGTACGGGTT
Organism: Streptomyces colwelliae; assembly: GCF_048158785.1. Classification (NCBI taxonomy): domain Bacteria; kingdom Bacillati; phylum Actinomycetota; class Actinomycetes; order Kitasatosporales; family Streptomycetaceae; genus Streptomyces; species Streptomyces colwelliae. Next base: position 6,848 of record NZ_JBLTJC010000302.1, read on the forward strand.
GGCGGCCGGCTCGCCGATCCTGTTCTCCAGCCGGGTGGATGACGGTCCGTCACCCAGCACTCGCACCATCGCCCCACGGTTGTCCCGCCCCCACACCGCGCGGTCCGGCGCCAGCGACAGCGAGCGGAAGCGCTTGAAACCGTTGAGAGTCGGCGTCGAGAACGCGCTCGTGGCCCGCGCGTGCCGCAGCAGCCCGCCCAGGAAGGCGGTCCCGTACGGCGACAACGGGGGCCTGGACGCGGTGAGTTCGCCGACCTCCGGCGCGAAGACACCCACGCCGTCCCGCAGCATGCTCTGGTGCAGATGCCAGCCGCTGGAGAACACCCCGGGCAGATGGGGACGGCACATGAAGGTGGCGTGGTGGCCGTGGCGGGCGGAGACCTGCTTCACCGCACTGCGCAGGAGCACCATCGCGTCGGCCGTGCCCAGGCCGTCTGCGGGCTGGAGCGTCAACTCGACCTGGCTCGGGCCGAATTCCACCTCCAGACTGCGCAACGGCAGTCCCAGTGCCTCGATGTTCGAGCGCAGGACGTCGAGGATGGGGTCGAGTTCGTCGTAGCGCAGCTCGCTGAGGTACTGGTAGCCGTGGTTCAGCATCCCGACCTCGGGCGCGGCACCCGGCTGACCCTGATCACCGGGGCCCAGACGCGGATCGTCCAGCCGGAACAGATGGAACTCCACCTCCAGACCGGTGCGGTACGTCAGTCCGTCGGCCTGGTCGAGGACCGAGCGCAGCAGCCCGCGCGTGCACAGCGGGACCGGCGCGCCGGAGGTGAAGCGCAGGTCGCACAGCAGCCAGCCCGTGCCCGGCGACCACGGCAGCATTCGGAAGGTCAGCGGGTCGGGCACCATCACCATGTCGGCGGCGCCCCGCAGTTCGGGCAGCCCGAGCGGCGTCTCCTTGGTGAACAGCGGGAACACGGTCCGTCCCGAGGTGTCCTTGGCGAGCAGGGACGAGGCGATGCCGGTGCCGTCGCGCAGCACGTTGGTGAGCTCGCCCATCGTGACCGTCTTGCCGCGCAGCAGCCCGTGCTGATCGGCGAAGACCAGCCGTACGACCGTCATCCCGCCGCTCTCGGCGCGTTCCTGTATCTCCCGCGCGGCGGCGGCCTGTTCGGCGTTCCACAGGCCGTGCCGTTCGATGAATCCCACGCGGCTCAGCCGTCCGTTCCCAGCGGCTGCGCCCAACTGCTGTCGGCGCGCTGCTTGTCGGTGACGGCCGTCCAGTGCTCCAGCCAGCCCTCGGTGGGGCCGATCCCGTCCAGGGCGACCGGTCCGTGCAGTTGTCCGGCCTCCTCGGCCGGCAGCACCAGCGGCGGGTCCTCGCCGCGCTCGACTGTGGCGATGGCCTCGCCGAGCATCCGCCGGTACATCACGATGGCCTTGTCGGAGCGGCCCAGATGCTCGCGGGTACGGTCTTGGACGGAACCCTGACCCTCCACCGCCCACTGGTCGTGCACGTTGATGTCCGTCCCGAGCCCGGTGTACGTCGTCGTCCGCTGCTCCACCGGGTCGTAGCCGTAGCCGTTCGCGCGGCCGAAACGCGGCCGGTAGTCGGGCAGGGTGACCGCGCCGACCCGCTGCCGGCGCATCTCGTCCTGGTCCACCGGGCCGCCGACGCTGGTGAACAGGGCATACCAGTAACTGGAGTTGTCGTCGATCGGCACATGCCACTGGGTGATCGCCGTCTCCGCGTCGAGCGGGATGTGGAAGGCGTGCGGGAACACCTGGTGGGTGATGCGGACATGGGTACGGCTGCCGTCCATCGGCAGGCCCTGGGTGTCCGTGCCGTCGAGCGTGCGCCGGGCGGTGAGGCGGATCCCGTACGGAGTGCGGGCCGCGTCGATGTCGGGGCGGCCGTACTCGCGCAGGATCTTCGTCATCGGGAGATCGGTGCCCTGGGAGGCGGCGCGGAACTGTTTGCCGTAACTGTCGGCGGGGTCCTCGTCCTGGAAGAAGCGGTGGAGGTAAGAGGCGTGGGCCGGGTCGATGCCGACCTCCAGGGCCTGGAGCCAGTTGCACTCCAACAGGCCCTTCCAGGCGAAGGCGTGGTCGGCGGGCGCCTGGAAGCAGTCCAGGGCGGGGAGTTGGGGCGCTTCGCCGGGGCCGAGGTAGCCCCAGATGATGCCGTTGATCTCGCGGACCGGATAACTGCCCAGCCGCACACGGGACTTGAGCGGACTGTCGACCGGCTCGGCGGGTGTGTCGAGACAGGAGCCGTCACGGGCGAACAGCCAGCCGTGGAAGCAGCAGCGCAGTCCGCCGTCCTCCAGCCGGCCGAGCGCCAGGTCGGCGCCGCGGTGCGGGCAGCCGCGGTCGACGAGACCGAGTTCGCCCTGCTCGTCGCGGAACAGGACCAGGTTCTGGCCCATCACCTTGGGCGCCACCAGCGGTCGTACGCCGTCGAGTTCCTCGCTGAGGGCGATCGGCTGCCAGTAGCGGCGCATCCACTCACCGGCCGGGGTGCCGGGACCGGTCCGGGTGAGCCGTGTGTTCTCTTCCTCGCGCATGGGACGCCTTTCGGGGGAGGGGAGGCGCGGTCAGCCGCAGCAGTGGTCCGGGGCTGTGGGGCTAGGCGTGTGGCAGGAGTTGGGTGCGGGCACGTCCAGGGCGGGGTTGCGGTCGAAGAAGCCGTCGGGCTCCAGACGCAGCCGCGCCTTGGCCACCGGCATCACCGGCCACTCCTCAGGGCGCGGGAAGTGGTGCGAGCCGACCGTGGCCCACAGCACGAGGTCCGTGCCTTCCAACGACCGGTTCTCCTCCTGCCACTTGTGCACGCCGTCCGCGCCGGGCTCGGCCTGGTTCGGGTACTCGCCGCCGACGAACCGCCGGTCCGCGTCGTAGGCCGTGGCCCACAACTGCCGCCCCACGAACGGCGCTCGGCGGGCGCACACACTGTCCTCGCGCACCGGCAGCACCGCCGTGTTCTCCAAGTGCACGCGGTACGCGGTCGGTTCACCCATCCGGTTGCGGGACTCGGTGCTCTCCACCCGCCAGTGCAGCCCGCGCGACGGATCGGTGCGCCGGGCGCCCTCCGTCTCGCTGAGGATCGGCCGCAGCACGGTCCTCGCCGCGTTGCCGTACGGGTCGAGCACCGGGTCGGGCTCGTGCTCGGCGGTGACCTCGACCAGCCGGTTGGGATCGCCGTCCACCGCCATGTCGAGGCGGACGCTGAAGAAGTGCTGGTGGTTGGTGACGGCGACGTTCGGCGCGATCCGGCGCGCGTACGGTGTCGCCTCGTCCTCCTCGACGCCGGTGGCGGAGAGGATGCCGGTCATCTTGATCTCCAGCATCACCGAACCGTCCTGGTACAGCGACCAGTAGAAGCCGTAGTCGTAGTTGGCGACGGTGGCGAACGCCGAGATGATCAGCCGACGCGAACGGCGCACCTCCGTACGGCCCGTGCGGCCGTCGTGGTGCTTCCACAGGATGCCGTCGTCCTCCTCGTGCACACAGACCGCGTTGGGGATCAGCCGGGGGACACCGTCGCCGCCGAGCACCGCCGCGTCGAAGTACTGGATGACACCGAGGCAATCGCAGCCCAGGGCAAGGGAGTTGGTGAGCGGACCCGCGCCGTACTCGCCCCAGTCGAAGAAGTTCTTCCGGTACTGGGTGGAGGCGGTGTCGAAGTAGGGGACGTACATCTCGTTGACGGCCGCACGCCGGATCACCTGCCGGGGAGCCTTCCCGGCGGCGGCGAAGGCGAGGTCGTGCAGCACGAGCCCCTCGCGATGACTGAAGCCGACCCGGACCGACCACCCCTGCCAGTCGATCCGCTGCCCGGTTACGGTGAAACTCGGGCCGTCCGGCTGGACGACCTCCAGAGGCTTCAGCCCAGGGCGCTCCGCCACCGTCCCGGCCGAGAACACACCCGACTCCTCCGACAGCGGGACCACCCCGTGGTCCTCGATGTGCAGGATCTCCATGGTCTCCATGTCGATGATCGGCACGACTCCCTGCACCGGGCGGGCATAGCCGTTGTCGTCCTCGGAGGTGCGGTGCCAGACACTGCCCCAGGTCAGCCTGCGGCCCGCGTACTCGGGCGGTTCGAAGCCGCCGATCGACTCCGGGTCCACCATCACCAGCGACACGTCGTGGATACCGCGCAGCGCCAGCGCCTCCTGGAAACGCGGGTCCGCCCGGCAGGCCGCCGCTGCCTGCCGCGCCTCCTCGGAGGAACAGCCCGGGCTGCGTACGTCCAACTCCCGCCACGCGGTGGTCTGCGGCTTGTCGCCGAGTTCGAGGTCCACCTCGAAGGCGTGGCGTACAGAGGTGGAGAACACGACCGCGCGGGCGCGTCGGGCATCCCCGGGGCCAGCGCGGCGTGCGTGGTCCTCGTCCAGCGCGACGCCCCAGAACCGGGCGTCGTCGGGGACCCTGGTGTCGGCCCTCAACACCCGTACGGCCGTGGTCAGTTCGGCGACGGTGAGCGGGTCCAGCGGGTGGGGTGCGTCGGCCGGTACGGGTTCGGGGGCCAGAGTGCTCACAGCGGGTTTCCTTCCAAGATGGTGCCGCCGTCGGCGCGCGGATCGGACGCGCCGTCCAGCCGGCCGTCGGCGGACAGTCGTACGGCCTGGGTGTGACCGGCCAGATCGGTACGGCCCGGCGCCACGACCACCGGAACCACCGACGGGAACGCGCCCGCCGGGACGGACCCGGGCTCGGCCAGCAGAGTCGGTGTCTCGTGACCGATGTCGCGGGCGCCGATCACCCAGCGGGGCCGGTCGAGGACGGCGGTCGGATCGGCGGCCGGGTCCATCAGCTCGGGCACGGTCTGGGCGAGGATCTGTGGCTGCGCCCGACCGCCCTGGCAACCGGCCGCGAGCAGCAGCTCGGCGGACCGGCCGAGCACGGGACACAGGGTGTGCGGGGGCCGCAGCCCGGGGCCGACGAGGGCCGGATGGCCGGGCAGCAGGCTGAACGCCGAGCCGCGGTTGTGCAGCACGATGCCTGTCTCCGGGTCGCAGATGCCGGAGCCGAAGGTCTGGTAGACGCTCTGGATCAGGGAGACGGCCAGCCCGGAGGCGTCCACGGCGGTGATCGCGACGGTGTCGCCGGCGGGCCGGAAGGACGGCTCGGGCGGTCGCGCACCGGCGAGCGGAGCCGGCCGCAGCAGTCCGTCCAGGTCGACGGGCGAGGGGCCGAGCGGGTCACCCAGCAGCAAGTCCCGTGCTGCCGAGGCGTCTTGGCAGCGGGTGGCCAGCACGCCGGTGCGCTCAGGCTCGGGCAGCTTCGCCGCCGACGCGGCGGTCTCCAGTACGGCCAGCAGACTCGCCCCCTGACTCGGCGGCGGCGCGGTCCACCAGCGAGTTCCGGCCACGTCCAGCGTCAACGGCTCGCCGTTCTCCGCCTGATGGGCCGCGAGATCGCCCGCGGTGAGCGGACTCCCGGCCCGGCGCAGCCCGTCCGCCAATACCTCGGCGACCGCGCCCCGGTAGAAGGACGACGGATCGTCGGCCAGCGTCCGCAGTACGGCGGCCAGTTGGGGCTGGGGGAGCGGGTCGCCTTCGTCGAGAGGCGCGCCGTCGGGGCCGGTCAGCAGTGCGGTGAGCCCGGGGTCCGCGCCGATCTGCGGGGCCCGCTCATGGATGGCGCGCGCCAGACCTGCCGACACGGTGGCCCCGCCCTCGGCCAGTTCGGCGGCGTCCCGCAGCGCGGCGGCCAGAGCACCCGGCGTCCCGTGGGCTTCGGCGAGCGCGGTCCAGCCCGCCACCACACCGGGCACGGTCACCGTCTGCGGCCCCTGCGCGGGCATCCGCCGGTCGGCGGCACGCAGCGCCTCGACGTCTACGGCCTGTGCGGCGGCGCCTGCCGAGATCACCGCGCGCACCGAGCCGCCGGGGGCGTGCACGAGGGCGATCAAGTCGCCGCCCAGGGAACACTGGTGGGGGTAGACGACGGTGAGTGCGGCGGCCGCCGCCAGCGCCGCGTCCACGGCGTTGCCGCCTCGCTCGGCCGCGCGGCGGGCCGCCGTCAGCGCCGCCGGGTGCGGTGCGGCCAGGATCAGCGGGGAGGCGGCTGTCATGCGGCGTCCCTCGGGAGGAGCACGGTGCGGGAG
>NZ_JBLTJC010000303.1:0-12828 GCF_048158785.1 Streptomyces colwelliae
CCCACCACCGTCCCGAACCCCACCCGACGCCGGCCCATCGACCGGCACCTGTGATGCGGTGGGAGCAGAAGTGCCTGGTGCGTCCGCCGGTCCCCGGAACGGGGGTCCTGGCGGAACCGCCGCCGCCCCCGAAGGTGCCGTAGCCGCTGGCTCCCAACCACCCCGTGGGGAAGCGGAACCCGTATCAGCAGGCGGCTCGGAGTTGGGCTGGGCTCCCGCCCGGGGCCCCGGGACACCCGGGCCCACTGGACGCTCCCGCTCATCCGCCGGAGGCACAGGCACCCCCACTGTCCCCGCCGCCGAAGCGAACCGGTCGTCGACGGAGTCGGCCGCGGCCGAGGGCCCCGTGTCCTCCGCGGTGTCGTCGTACAGCTGGCTCCACCAGTCGTCCTCGTGACCGGTCGGCGTTCCCCCCTGCTGGCTCATGCCCCTAATTGTCCACCGCACGGGCCAGTTGGAAACGGGGCGTCCGGAAAATCGGGTGCGCGCCCCTCCTCGAACGGCGTGTCGGACGACGTTCCGAACGCCCGTCCGCCACCGGGCGACACACGGCGACACAGGGCCGCCGGACGGTCCCACCCCCCACGGGAGAACCGCCCGGCGACGACTGGGTGACCCGGCCCCGACTCCCCTGCGTGCCGGCGCACGACATGGGTCCGGGTCACGTTCCAAGTGACCGAATCCCGTTGCGGGTTCGGCCCACCCGGCCCCGAGTGTGACCGGCTTCCCTGAAGTTCCCCTGTGATTCGCGCGTGTCTCCCCCATGACCACCGTGCGCGAACCCGCAGACCAAGAAGGCCCAATACCGGCATTACGGGCGCCAGTTGATGCCGCTGTGGCGCAACCTTGGCAGAGGGGCGGGTGGTACGGCGATGATGTGCCGAGGCGGTTTTGCGCCGTGGCTGTTTTCCGCCACGGCGCGCAGGACGCGACGGGGTCTTCGGGGAGGGGCGGCACCTGATGCTGGCAGCGATAGGCCTGGACGAGGCACACGAGACGGCGTACCGGGCACTGGTGTCCGTCGGCGCCGCGGACATACCCGATCTCGCCCGCCGGCTGACCATCGGGGAGTACGACACCGAGCGCACCCTCCGCCACCTCGAACAGCACGGACTCGCGGCCCAGTCCTCGGCTCGCCCCGGCCGCTGGGTCGCCGCCCCGCCCGGGGTCGCCCTCGGCGCGCTGCTCACCCAGCAACGCCACGAACTGGAGAAGGCGGAACTCGCCGCCGCGCTGCTCGCCGAGGAGTACCGGGCCACCGCCGCCGAACCCGCCGTACACGACCTGGTGGAGGTGGTGATCGGCGCGGCGGCGGTCACCCAGCGTTTCCTCCAGCTCCAGCTCGGCGCGACCGAGGAGGTCTGCGCGCTGGTCACCGGGACCCCGGTCGCCGTCACCGGCATGGAGAACGACGCGGAGGAGCAGGCCGCCGGCCGCGGGGTCCGCTACCGGGTCGTCCTCGAACGCGCCGTACTCGACCAGCCGGACGGCATCACCGAACTCACCGCCGCGCTCGGCCGCGACGAACAGGTCCGGGTGGTCGACAAGGTGCCGACCAAGCTGGTCGTCGCCGACCGGACCCTCGCGATGGTGCCGCTGACCTCGCACACCGCGGAGCCCGCCGCGCTCGTCGTGCACGCGAGCGGCCTGCTGGAGCTGCTCTGCGGACTCTTCGAGTCGGTGTGGCGGGACGCCCTCCCGCTGCGCCTGGGCGCGTCCGGCGCCACCGAGCAAGACCCGGACGGCCCCGACGACGCCGACCTGGAGGTGCTGTCCCTGCTGCTGGCCGGGATGACCGACGCCCGCGTCGCGAAACAGCTCGATCTGGGCCTGAGGACGGTCCAGCGCCGGGTGAAGCGGCTGATGGAGCTGACCGGCGTCACGACCCGGCTGCAACTGGGCTGGCATGCCTACGACCGGGGCTGGGTGGCGCGTAGCTGACCTGCGGTTTCGTCCGGGATCCCGCAGGCTGGGCAGATGGGAGTGGGTGAACTCCTCCTGGTCGGCGTCGTCATCCTGCTCGGCCTGTGCGGAGTCTTGGTGCCCGGAGTGCCGGGGTCGTGGCTGGTGTGGGCCGCGGTCCTGTGGTGGGCGCTGAAGGACCCGCAGCCGGTGTCCTGGGGCGTCCTCGTGGGCGCCACGGTCGTCCTCTTCCTCTCCCAGGTGGTCCGCTGGGCCCTGCCGCCCCGCCGGCTGCGCGCGAGCGGCGCGACCCCCCGAATGGGCGTGTACGCCGGAGCGGGCGCGTTCCTCGGCTTCGTCCTGATCCCCGTGCTCGGCGCGATCCCCGGCTTCATGGCCGGGATCTACCTCCACGAACGCCTGCGCCTGGGCCGCCACGGCGAGGCCATGGCGGCGCTCCGTACGGCGATGCGCTCGGGCGGCTCCAGCGTGCTGACCGAACTGTTCACCTGCCTGCTGATCATGGGGGCGTGGCTGGGCGCGGTGATCTGGGGCTGACCCTCAGCCGAGCATGGTCAGGTCGACCGTGTCGGCGAGCGCCCGCATGCCCGCGTCGTTGAAGTGCAGGTGGTCGCCGCAGTCGTAACCGGGCCGGATCCGCTCCGGCTGCTCCGGGTCCCGGACGGCGGCGTCGAAGTCGACCACCCCGTCGAAGGGCCCGCCGCCGCGGATGAAGACGTTGACCTTCTGCCGTACGGCCTCCCTGGCCGCCGTGTAGCCACCGGCGCCGCCGTACGGCGTGAGGGTCGCGCCGATGACGCGGATGCCGTTCGCGTGGGCGCGGCTCACGAGGGTGCGGTAGGCGCTCTCGAAGGCGCCGGGGTCGGTGGCGTTCGGGGTGCCTTTGATGTCGTTGATGCCTTCGAGGACGATCAGCACCCGCACACCGGACCGCGACAGGGCATCGGCGTCGAGGCGGGACAGGGCATTCGGTCCTACGTCGTCGCGCAGCAGCCGGTTGCCGGAGATACCGGCGTTGAGGACACCGAGGCGGCGGTACGGGGGCAGGGTACCGAGGCGTTCGGCGAGCCGGTCGGGCCAGCGGTGGTTGGCGTCGCGGGTGGAGCCGTTGCCGTCGGTGAGGGAGTCGCCGAGGGCGACGACACTGCCGGCCGCGGGGGCGTCGAGGACGTCGACGCCGGTGACGTAGTACCAGGAGGTGGTGGTCGTCGTGTACGCGGAACCGTCGACATCGGCGGTCCGATTCCCTTGCGGGGCACGGTAGTTGGTCTGTCCGGCCGCGCGGTGGTAGGTCGCCGGGCCGGAGTCGTCGGGCGTGTGCACCGTGACGAGCAGGTCCGCTTCGTCGGGTACGGCGAGCGGGACGGGATCGCTGACGAGGTCCTGGCCCGCAGGGATCGTGACCGTCCGGGCGCCGGCGAAGGTGGCGGCCCACATCGAACCGGGCACGGCGTCCGGTCCCGCCTCCCGCAGGGCGACGGTCACCGCGTCGAGGCGGAGGGGCGCGGTGCCGAGCCGGTTGGTGAGCCGGACGCGGGTGGCGCTGCCGCCGACGCTGAGGTGGACGACGTTGCGGAAGGAGGCACCGGGCCGGGCCGGGGCGGTGCCGGAGGGGGCGGCCTCCCAGGTGCCGGTCCAGATGTCCGCCGCTCCACCGACCGGGCCCTCGGCCGTCGCCGTGCCCTCCCCAACTCCCGCTCCCAGCACGAACACCAGCAGTGCCACGCCGACCCGTCCGGCCCCGACCATGAGCGCTCCGCCTCTTCCCGCCGGCCACAAGGAAGGCGACCGTGGCACGCCGGAAGGGGCGGACGGCGGAGCATCACCGGCGCCGGGCCCCGCGTCCCCTGTCCGGCGTACGACGCAGGGCGGAAGACGGTCTGGGACCGGAGGCCGATGCGCGCGGCGGGCAGGCGTGTTTGGCTGCGGTCATGACCGAATTCACCGAGGCCGAACGCGCGTACCTCGCCTCTCAGCGGCTGGGACGCCTCGCCACCGTCGACCCCCAGGGCCAGCCGCAGGCGAACCCCGTCGGTTTCTTCCCGCAGGGCGACGGGACGATCCTGGTCGGCGGCTATGCGATGGGGCGTACTAAAAAATGGCGCAACCTGCGGAAGAACCCCAAGGTCGCGCTGGTCGTGGACGACATCGTCAGCGTCAAGCCGTGGAAGGTACGCGGTATCGACATCCGCGGCGAGGCCGAACTCCTCGTCGGCCCGCACGAGTTGGGGCCGCACATGAGTGAGGAGGTGATCCATATCCATCCGCGGCGGATCCACAGCTGGGGCCTGGAGACCGACTGACTCAGCCCAACGCGTCCTCCAGGGTGAGGAGTTGGACCTTGCGTTCGAGCCCGCCCGCATAACCCGTGAGGGACCCGTCGGCGCCGATCACCCGATGGCAGGGCCGGACGACCAGCAACGGGTTGGCGCCGATCGCCCCGCCCACGGCCCGGACGGCGGCCCGGGACGCTCCGATCCGCGCGGCGATCTCGCCGTACGTCGTCGTCGCGCCGTACGGGACGGAGTCGAGGGCGGTCCACACGCGCTCACGGAAGTCGGTGCCGGAGGTGTGGAACTCCAGCTGGAATTCCTTGAGTTCACCGGCGAAGTAGGCGGCGAGCTGTTCGCCGGCGGCACGGAAGGGACCGGGGTCCTGCCGCCACTGGGGCTGGACGGTACGGCCGCCCTTCTGGCCGGGCACGGAGAGGGAGGTGAGGGCGCCGAACTCGTCGGCTGTGAGGAGGAGTTGACCCAGAGGGCTGTCGAAGCTCGCCCAGCGGGTGCTGTCAGGGACTGGGCTCGGGACGGTCATTTGGACTCCAACTCCCCTGCTGTGCGCAGGCGTTGTACGAGTTCTAGGTGCTGTACGGCATACGAACGCCAGGGGCGCCAGGCGTCCGGAACGTCGACGCGGGGCGGGGCGACATCGGGGTCGCCGAGGGCGCGGGTGCGGATGACGGCGACGGTGGCGGCGTCCATGCCGGGCAGCGCGAGCAGGGCCTGCCCCGCGTCGTCGCGGTCGGCGCCGGCGTCGAGACGTACGGTGCCGTCGGTCAGGGCGGTGGCGAGGGCGGCCAAGGGGGTGCCGGGTGCGGCCTCGACCAGTGCGGACGGCTCGGGGAAGAGATGGGTGAGGCCGCCGGACGGGGCGTCCAGCGTCTTGCCGTAGCGCCGCACCAGGCGCTCGGCCTCCGCCGTACCGACCAGTGCCCGTACGGCGAGTTCCTCCGGGTCCGCGGCGCCCGGTGAACGCAGGCCCGGCCGGGCGGCGACGAGTGGGGCGAGCCGGGGGTCGGCGCCGAGCCGTTCGTCGACGGCGTAGGGGTCGGCGTCGAGATCGAAGAGCCGTCGCAGTCGCTGGACGGCGGTGGTCAGGTCACGGTGGTCGGTGAGGTGCAGGCGCGCGTCGAGCCAGCCGCCGGGGTGGGCCGGGGACGCGGCCTTGAGGGCGCCGGGGCGTTCGTCGACGGCGGCGATTCCGGTCCCGTAGGGCAGGCGGAGGGTGCGCCGGTAGGTACGGCGGCCGGGGGTGCCGACGATCTCCTCGATGCCGGGGACGGCCTCGTGTGCGAGCAGGTCGAAGACGGCGGCGGACTGGTACGGGCCCCGGTGCGCGAGCCGCAACGGGATGCCGGCGGACGGTCCGGTCCCCTTCGCCGGCGCCTTCGGGGCGTGGGGCGCCTTGGCCGTCCGCAGCTCGCTCGGCGTCGACGCGTACACGGCGCGGATCGTGTCGTTGAACTGACGCACGCTGGCGAACCCGGCGGCGAACGCCACGTCCGTGATCGGCAGATCGGTGGTCTGCACCAACACCCGTGCGGTGTGCGCCCGTTGGGCCCGGGCGAGGGCGACCGGCCCGGCGCCGAGTTCGGCGGTGAGCTGCCGCTGGACCTGCCGCGCGCTGTATCCCAGCCGTACGGCGAGCCCGGCGACGCCCTCGCGGTCCACCACGCCGTCGCCGATCAGCCGCATGGCCCGGCCCACGACGTCGGCGCGCGCGTTCCACTCGGCCGAGCCCGGCACGGCGTCCGGACGGCACCGCCGGCAGGCCCGGAACCCCGAGCCCTGCGCGGCGGCGGCCGTCGCGAAGAACCGCACGTTGCGCCGCTTGGGCGTCACCGCCGGGCAACTGGGCCGGCAGTAGATCCCGGTCGTGGCGACCCCGAAGAAGAACTCCCCGTCGAACCGGGCATCCCGGCTCCGCACGGCCTCGTACCTGGTGTCTTCGTCCATCACGCTGTCCAGTCTCCGCCATCCCCGGGGGTGGGGCTGGCGGAAATCGGACGGGGCGTTCACCCGGCACCGGGCTGGGTCGGACCGTCGACAGGCGACGCGGCTAAGGCCCTTGGGCCCTTAGGCCCTTAGGCCCAGCGCCCCTAAGCCCAGCGCCCTCGCTTCGCCTCCATCGCCGCCTTGCCCTCCGCTCCCCTCCGCTTCCAGTCGCGACGCAGTTCGGCGCGGGCCCGGGCGTCGGTCTTGGCGACGATCCGCTGGTTCTCGCGCATGAGCTTGCGGTAGCTGTCGAGCCGGCGTTCGGGGAGTTCGCCGGAGTCGAGGGCGGCGAGGACCGCGCAGCCCGGTTCGGCGATGTGGGCGCAGTCGTGGAAGCGGCACCGTCCGGCCAGTTCCTCGATCTCGGCGAAGACCTGTCCGACCCCGGTCTCCGCGTCCCACAGCCCGACGCCGCGCAGTCCGGGGGTGTCGATCAGTACCCCGCCGCCGGGCAGGGTGAGCAGGTTGCGCGTGGTGGTCGTATGACGGCCCTTGCCGTCGACGTCACGCGTGGCCTGCACCTCCATCGCATCCCTGCCGATCAGCGCGTTCGCGAGCGTCGACTTGCCCGCACCGGACTGCCCGAGCAGCACGGACGTACCACCGGCGGCGACCGCCGCGAGCACGTCGATCCCGTCCCCGGTCTCGGCGCTGACGGCCAGCACCGGCACGCCCGGCGCCGTCGTCTCCACGTCCTTGACGAGATACGACAACGTCACCGCGTCCGGCACGAGATCGGCCTTGGTCAGCACGACCACGGGCCGGGCACCGGACTCCCACGCGAGCGCGAGAAACCGTTCGATACGGCCGAGGTCGAGGTCCCCGGTCAGCGGTACGGCCACGATCGCGTGGTCGACATTGGCCGCGAGGATCTGCCCCTCGGACCGCTTGGAGGAGGTGGAGCGCACGAAGGCGGTACGGCGCGGCAGATACGTCCGTACGTAACGCGGGTTGCCGTCGGGTTCGACGGCGACCCAGTCACCGGTGCACACGACGCGCAACGGGTCGTTCGGGGTGACGAACGCGGTGTCGGCGCGCAGCGTGCCGTCGGCGGTGACGACGTCGCACTGCCCGCGGTCGACCCGGATCACCCGGCCGGGCAGCAGTCCTTCGGCGTCGTGGCGGGCGAACTCGTCCGCCCATGCGTCGTCCCAGCCGTAGCGGGCGAGCGCGAGAAAAGCAGAACTGGAAGTCAAGGGAGACCCTTCACAAGGGCGGCCCCGGCGCGCGCACTCGGGCGCGGTGGAAGAGGAAGGTCAGCCGGTGGCCACGGAGGTGGACTTGATGCACTTCTGAAGGCGGGCAGCGCCCAGCACAGAGACAGCCATCGGTCACACCTCCCACAGCACAAGCCAAGTCACCGGCGGCAACGCGTGATTGCCGCTCGAACAGCACCGACCCTAGAAGGTGCGCGGGCCGTGACGCCAGCGAATTACCGCGTATCCATGACGCGACACGGTCACGTCTTCCCGGAGACCCCGGCGGCCCGCGTCCGTGCCACTGAACCGTCTGAACCGTCGCGGTCAGCACACCAGCGGGCGTGACCAAGATCTGGGCAATCCGTCCAACGATGGCGCGTGGGCAGCCGATCCACGCTGAGAACCCACCATCTCAGGGGGATGTCCGCATTTCAGGGGGATGTCCGCGCTGCTCTGCCAGCGGCAGAACAGCGGCCGGACCAGGCTCGACGATCACTACAGTCCAGCCTCATGTCGACGATGACGACGATGACGACGCGTACGGTCGAGTACCCGGCCGACGGTCTGACGATGATCGGGCACCTCGCGCTCCCGGCCGGTGTCGACCGCCGGCCCGCGGTGCTGCTGGGACCAGAGGGCATGGGGCTCAGCGACGTCGAGCGCCGCCGGGCCGATGCTCTCGCCGAGCTGGGATACATAGCGCTGGCCTTCGATCTCCACGGCGGGCGCTATTTGAGCGACCCCGAGGAGATGCTGGCCCGTTGCCTGCCACTGCTCGCCGATCCCGACCGGATGCGGAGCATCGGCCATGCGGCGCTCGACGTGTTGCGCGCCGAACCGCGGACAGACCCCGACCGGATCGCCGTCGTCGGCTACGGCACCGGGGGCGCTGTCGGGCTGGAACTCGGGCGCGACGGCGTCGACCTGCGCGCGATCGGCACAGTCAACGCACTGACCACGGGCCGACCGGGCGAGGCGGCGCGCATTCGCTGCCCGGTGTGGGCCGGTGTCGGCTCGGAGGACCCGATCATGCCGCCCGCGCAACGGAACGCGTTCACCGCCGAGATGCAGTCCGCGGGCGTCGACTGGCGCCTCGCGGTCTACGGCGGCGCCCTGCACGCCTTCCACCATCCGCCGGTCGACCACCCCACGGTCCCCGGCGTCGGCCACCACCCGCAGCACGCGCGGCGAGCCTGGCGCGACGTCGTCGACCTGCTCGCCGAGTGCCTGCCCGCGACGGAGGATCTGGGGGCATGACCCAGGCGAACACGCCGGCCCCAGGCTTGGCCGGCGTCATGCCTGGGACGCCTCAACTCCTGGCCGTCGGCTGTCGCTGGTCCGGGTGCTCTGGAGGTTCCCAGAGCACAACCCGTCCGTCAGCTGACGGACGCTCGGGCGCAACCTTCCGGTGTTCTGGCGTGTCCACGTAGCGTGCTGACGATACGTAGAACATGGCGGACAGCGGCAGCCGCCGCTTTCGCGACCGCCGTCATGGCGATCGCGACCCCGGCCGCGCACGCCGCCGGAACGACGCTCGTCCTGGACACCCAGGAGAACTACTACCTCCCCACCGAGGGCGAGGGCCCGAACCTGGACCTCGGCATCACCGCCTCGGGCGGGGACGCCCATGACGTCTCGGTCGCGGTCGACGCGTCCTCCCTCGCCGGGAAGGCGACGATGGTGGTCACGGGGGACTGCGTGAACACCGGCACCCTGAAGGTGAGGTGCGACGTGGGCCCGCTGTCGGGCGGGGAGTCGATCGACCCGTTCTTCCTGAAGCCCACCGCGGCCGCCAAGGCGGGCGACACCGGTGCCATCACCTACACCGCCACCGCCTCCGACGCGGCCACCGTGACGGGGAAGACGGACGTCCTGGTCGGCGGGCCCAAGCTCGTCGCCCGGCCCTACCCGGCGCTGAAGGGCATCGCGCCCGGCGCCGTCTTCGAGCGCACCCCGGCCTTCGCCGACACCGGCGCAGCCCCCGCCGACAAGGGCGTCATGCTGTGGGTGCAGGACTCGGACGGCGTCTCTCTCGCCCGTGACCACTCCAACTGCCACTACTCGGACCGGCCCGACGTCGGCGCCTGGTGCCGGTTCGACACCCCGGTCGCGCCCGGCGCGGCCTACGAGACGGACGCGCCGCTGCGCTACACCGCCGCCAAGGACACGATGTACGGCTACAACACCTACGTCGTGTGGCCGGTCGGCGGCTCCGCGCCCGACTCCTTCGACCCGTCCGACTTCCCCGGGACCGGCACAGGCACGCCGCTCGGCCTGAAGTCCGTCGCCTCCGGCTCCGGATTCACCGGCTCCGGGTACGGCACCTTCGCCACCACCCAGCACGCCGACTACCAGGCGCTCGCCGACACCGTCGAGGGCAAGGTCGGCAAGACGGTCAGCATCACCGTGGGCGTGCGGAACAACGGGCCGGGCCGGATGGGCTTCCGGTGGATGGACGCCGACAACTCCGGCACGTTCGTGGTGACCCCGCCGGCCGGCACCACCATCACCGGCGCCCCCGGCCCCGGCGAGCAGGGCGACCCCGGGCCACTGTGGAACTGCACACCGGGCAAGGCCGGCGCGAAGAGCTACACCTGCGACATCGCCAGCACGGACTTCCGGCCGGGCGACTCCGTGACCCAGGAGTTCACGGTGCGGATCGACAAGGTCGTCCCCGGCGCGCGGGGCAGCGTGCGGGCGGTGGAGAACCCTGAGTATCCCAACCGTGACGACGACGCGTCGAACGACACCGCGGCGATCACGGTGAAGGCCACCGGCTCCGCGACGTCCAGCCCGTCGCCCAGCGCCTCCGCGTCCCCGTCGGCCACGCCCACCGCGAGCCCGTCCGGCTCCGGGGCGGGAACCAGCGGCGGGACGACGACCGGCGGCGGGCTCGCCGCCACGGGCACGGACGGAGTCCTGCTACGGGCGGGCACCGCCGTCCTGCTGGTGGCGGGCGGCGCGCTGGTGTTCCTGGCGGCACGGAGGTCGCGAACGCAGGGCGGCCGCTGAATCCGACGAGGCCGTGCGGATCGCATCGGGCGGCGTTGCTCACGTCACCCCGTGAACCCTGCGGCATGTGCCCTGCGGTCTGCGGCATGTGCCCTGCGGTCTGCTGTCTGCTGTCTGCTGTCTGCTGTCTGCTGTCTGCTGTCTGCGCCAACTGACCACCGCCTACCGCCGGTTGAGGGAACGGGTGACGCCGGTGAGGATGGTTGTCGCGAGGATCCATCCGGAGGCGGTGAGCAGGTGGCCGATCCACTGTGTGTCGGGGGTGGGGGTGAACGCCGTTCCTTGTCCCAGGCCGATGACGGGGAGCAGGTGGTCGAGGGTGAAGATCACCGGGTTGAAGACCTCGGTACCAGTGGCCGCGGTGCGGGTGGGCTGCCGTACCGCGAAGACGGCGGAGCCGAGCGCCAGCAGGGCCAACAGCCAGAGGCCGGCGCGCATGGGGCGGTAGCCGTAGCCGACCGTGATGTCCTGGACCGCTCCCCAGATCCGGGCGTACCACGGCAGGGCTGTGCGGCGGCGGCGCTCCTTGAGCAGCGATACGGTGCGCGCGTCGTCCTCGTGGCCCAACGTGCGGTAGGCGAGGGCCAGTTGCTCGAAGGGCTGCGGTGCGTAGCCGGAGCTGTCGCGCAGCAGCCAGCGTGCGCGCTGTCTCGGCGGCAGCGGGGTCTCGAAGCGGTCGTAGCGCAGGCCGTCGAGTTTCAGTTCCTCGGGCCAGCTCTGCTCGGCGTCCAGGATGCTGCCCAGCACCGCGTGGCGGAGGTCGACCAGACCCTGCGGCCGCCGTGCCATCCGCAGGTCCATCTCCCCCGCCTGGGCATGTCCCAGGACCAGGGCCGCGCTGTCGGGCGCCATGAGCAGTGCGTTCAGGAAGCTGATGCGTCCGGTGACCCTGACCCCGGCCAGTTCGATGGTTCCTTCCGCGGTGAAGCCGTTGTTGAGGTGCAGGCTCGTGCCGACCTCCAGGAAGTTGCCGTAGATCGCTTTGCGGCCCGGGTTGTGCAGCCGCGCACCCCAGAAGCGAACGATTCCGCCGACTCTGCTGCCCGGCAGGTCGACTTCGCCCACGGATTCCATCCGGTCGCACAGGATGTCGCATCCGACGGACATCCGCGCGGCCTCCAGTGCCACGCCCGCGGGGTTCGACAGCCGGGCGTCGCGTAAGTCGATGTCACCGCCGACGTGAGCACCCCGCAGGATCACCCCGCCCTCGGCGGTGAAACCGTGCCGCATCCACATGTGGTCGTCGACCTGGACCCGGTCGGCGGTCAGGGCGGGGCCGTCGGCGTTGGTCAGCCGGGTCCCGTCGAGGTCGAGGGTGCCGGTGATGTGCGTGCCGTCCAGCTTCAGCAAGCCGTCCAACCGGCAGTGGTGCACCCGGAGATTGCCGTCCACCGACGCGTTGGCGGCGTAGAACCGGACGAGACGGCAGCGCTTCAGGCTGAACTGCCTGGTGCGCGCGCTGTAGAGGGTGACTCTGCCCCGGAAGTCGCAACCGTCCATGGTGACGCGGTACGGGATCTCGGCGTAGTCGAGTTCCAGCGATCCGTCTATGCGCGCACCGTCCAGACGCAGTGCGGGCACATGGCCCGGCTCGGCGACGGCCCCGTCGAGCAGCAGCCAGGTGAGTGCGGCGCCCCTGACCACGCGCTCGGGCCCCCAACTGTCGCTGTTCGCCGGCTCGTCGTCCGCCGGATCACCGACCCGCAGGTCCAGTTTCTCGCCGCGCGAGAACGCGTCCCGAACCCGTCGCTCGACCGGAGTCAGATCCTCTGCCCGCACACCTCTCCCCGCCCCCGAGCAACGTCGCCCTGTACGTACCCGCGCGGTGGCGGGCCGAAGCCGCTTCGCTTTTGCTCTGGAGGGAGGGTTCGCCCTGGAGGGAGGGTTCGGTTCGCTCCGGAGCGGGGGCGAGAACCGAACGGGCGCTCCCGGCCCGGGAGTTGAGGTGATCATCCCCCTCCTATTACGTAACTCCCCCCGCGACTCCCCCGTGCCGCCTACCAGTTGATCCCGGCCAGCAGGAAGGGCTCGTCATCGGGAGCCTCCTTGCGTGCTCGCAGGGCCCGTTCGGCGGGTGCGCCGGCCGGTAGCCGCAGCGGAGGTTCGGGGTGTTCGATCGTGGCGGCCACTGTCGCGGCCACGTCCTCCGGAACGACTTCCGGGACAACCTCCGGAACGACCACCCAGCTGGCCAAGACCGGGAGCAGCACGGTCTCGGCGACCACCGTGACCGCGACGACCCTCATCTCGGCCGGAACCGGCACGCTGGGCTTCATCGCCCTGCGCCGCCGTCGCAACGGGGCCTGACACCGGGGACGCCAATCCGCACGCGGCGGTCCGGCGGAACCACACGCTGCGGGCTGCCTGGTCCATGCTCCGTGTCGCCCGGCAAGTCTGCCCCCGACTCTGCCCCCATGGAC
>NZ_JBLTJC010000304.1:0-12751 GCF_048158785.1 Streptomyces colwelliae
ACTCTCCACAGGCCCGATCGCCGGCACCCCGCCGGGATCGCGCTCAACTACCGGTCAGCTCCACGAGTTTGAGGACCGTGTTCCAGTTGCGGCTCGTCCCCGGCCAGCCGGCCACCGATGGCCCCGCCGACCGCCCCTGCTCCGATGATGATGTAGCGCATACCCAGGAGCCTCGCACAGCTGCGTGTAGCCGCCATTGACAATCTCGTGAACTCTCCACAGGCCCGATCGCCGGCACCCCGCCGGGATCGCGCTCAACTACCGGTCAGCTCCACGAGTTTGAGGACCGTGTTCCAGTTGCGGCTCGTCGCGATCAGCCCCTTGTTCCGCCGCGGCCGGGACAGTTCCACGGCGAGCTTGGAGCGGCCGAGGCCGTCGGGGGCGTAGAGGTACAGGGCGCGGTCGCCGAGGCGGAACTCCTCGGGGAGATACGCGGCTTGGTCGAGTTCCGCGAAGCGGTCCTCGGCGACCGGCACCGAGAAGTACGTGACGTGGAGTTGCCTGGCCTCCAACTCGGCGGCCGGGAAAGGGCAGTTGTCGGCGATCGCCTTCAGGTAGGTGTGGTCGCGGACGATGACGTCGACCGTGAAGCCGAACCGCTTCTCGACGGCCTGCGCGAGTTCGGCCGCGAGGGACTCCCCGTCGCCGTGTCCGCTCGTGAACACGGCCTGGCCGCTCTGGAGATAGGTGCGGACGGCGTCGTGTCCGAGGCCTTCCATGAGCGTGCGCAGCTCGGCCATCGGGAGCTTCTTGGTGCCGCCCACGTTGATTCCGCGCAGGAGCGCCGCATACGTCGTCGTCATCCGCACACCATAGAGCGGCCTTCGTGCCCCGTGGGGGTGGGCACGACGGCCGCTCCAGGTGGTGTGCGGGTGTGCGGGTGTGCGGAAACTCTGGCGGATGAGGTGGCTCCGGATCAACACCTTCAGGCACACCCACCGACACCTGTGACTTGTTCAACAAGGTTTCGTAATAACAAAGCGGACCCCGGCCGACGCATCGGACACCCTGATCACCATCCCCGAGCCGCCCCGATAGATGTAGGGGGCCGCGGTCCTCCCCAGTGGTGAGGACCCGGGGTCCGTGCGGAGGAGCACCTTGACCAATACCTCACCGGTCAGCACGAGGGGACGTTCTTATTCCGCGCATACCTTCGAACCATGAGGTGGCGGCAGGGGGCTGTCACCGTGCACAAGGGGGCAAGCCCGTCATGGGGAACGGAGATTCGCGGGTGCGGGGCCTCGCCGCCCGAGCCGGCGGCTGGAGCGCCCGGCACCGGTGGGCCGCGGTCGGCATCTGGGTGCTGTTCGTGGTTCTGGCGATGGGAATCGGTTCGGCGGCGGGCCGCGTGGACGTCGACGAGAGCGACCAGCTGAAGGGCGAGACGCACACCGCCGCCACGATCATCGACGACGCCGGGATCAAGGAACCGTCCGGTGAGACCGTCCTGATCCAGTCGAAGGACGCGTCGGTCACGTCCACGGACAGCGAGTTCCGCACCGCGGTCACCGCCGTCGTCGAGGCTGTGGAGGGGACCGGCCGGGTCACGGACGTGACCTCGCCGTACGACACGAAGACCATCTCCAAGGACGGCCGCAGCGCGCTCGTCCAGTTCGACATGCGGGGCGACGCGGAGACCGCCGGTGACCGGGTGGAGCCGGTGCTGAAGGCCGTCGCCGGGGTGCAGGAGGACCATGGCTCGCTGCGGATCGAGGAGATCGGCGGCGCCAGCATGGCGAAGCAGTACAAGGACGCCTTCGGCAACGACTTCAAGAAGGCCGAGTACTCCGCCCTACCCGTCGCCTTCGGCATCCTGCTGATCGCGTTCGGCGCGCTGGTCGCGGCGCTGCTGCCGGTGGCTCTGGCCATGACCGCGATCGTGGCGACGATGGGTCTGATGGGCCTCGTCAGCCATGTCCAGCCGATGAGCGACACCGCCAACTCCGTAATGTTGCTGGTGGGGTTGGCCGTCGGTGTCGACTACTGCCTGTTCTATCTGCGCCGCGAACGCGAGGAGCGCGAGGCCGGCCGGGACGCCGGGGCCGCGCTGCGGATCGCCGCCGCGACCAGTGGCCGCGCCATCATCGTCTCCGGTGTCACGGTGTGCGTGGCGATGGCCGGCATGCTGTTCACCGGGCTCGCCGAGTTCGAGGCGATGGGCCTGGCCTCGCTGATGGTCGTCGCGGTCGCCATGGTCGGCTCGGTGACCGTACTGCCCGCGCTGCTCTCGCTGTTGGGCGAGCGGGTCGAGAAGGGCCGTATCCCGTTCCTGCGCCGACGCGGCCGCCGGGGCAACGGGGACAGCCGGTTCTGGACCGCCGTACTGAAGCGCGTGCTCGCCAAGCCCCTCGCCTCCGTCCTCGTGGCGGCCGGCGTGTTGCTCGCGATCGCCGCTCCCGCGGTCGGCATGAAGACCGAGAACCTCACCCTGGACCAGGAGTTCGGCAACTCCCTGCCGATCGTGGGGACTTACAACCGCGTCAACGACGCCTTCCCCGGCGGCTCCGATCCGGCCGAGGTGATCGTCAAGGCGAACGACATCAACGCACCTGAGGTCAAGCAGGCGTTGGCCGACTTCAAGGCGCGGGCGGTCAGTTCGGGTGCCTCGCGCGGCCCGGTCGACATCAAGCTGCACGACGCGCAGAACGTCGCCTTCGTCTACGTCCCGCTCGTCGGCGGCTCCGACCAGGACAAGGCCGCGAAGAGCCTGGAGAAACTGCGCGACGACGTACGGCCCGCCACCCTCGGCAAGGTCGACGGGGTCCAGGCGCCGATCACCGGACAGGTCGCCGGTTCGAAGGACTTCAACGACCAGCTGATCGGGTCGGTCGTCCCGGTCTTCGCGTTCGTCGTGGTCTTCGCCTTCCTGCTGATGCTGCTCTCGTTCCGCTCACTGACGGTCGCGATCACCTCGATCGTCCTCAACCTCCTTTCCGTGGGCGCCGCTTACGGCATCCTCGTCGCCGTGTTCCAGCATGGCTGGGGCGCCTCGCTGGTGGGCGCGGAGGGCGTCGGCGCGATCGTCACCTGGCTGCCGCTGTTCCTCTTCGTCATCCTGTTCGGCCTGTCGATGGACTACCACGTGTTCGTCGTCTCCCGTATCCGCGAGGCCCGGCTGCGCGGCCGTACGACGCAGGACGCGATCCAGCACGGCGTGGTCACCACGGCCGGTGTCGTCACCAGCGCCGCCGTCATCATGGTCGCCGTCTTCGCGATCTTCGGCACGCTGTCCATGCAGTCGATGAAGCAGATGGGCGTCGGCCTCGCGGCAGCGGTCCTCATCGACGCCACGGTCATCCGGGGCGTCCTGCTCCCCGCCGTGATGGCCCTGCTCGGCGAGCGCAACTGGTACTTCCCGAAGTGGCTCCACCGCCTCCCCGACCTCACGCACGACGAGTCCCCGGAGGAGGTCACGTCCACGGTGGCGGGCGAGGGTGAGCCCCTGCGGGTGTAACTCCCCCTCCCGGTCCGCCTCCAGGGCGGATCCACAGCAGTCCAGCCGCGTTCCGAGGGCGTCACAGCCCCGGGACGCGGCTGCCTGCCGAGGTGATCCGCTGTCGGACCTGGCCCGGCGCTCAGTAGGCCTGGACTCCGTGACTCATGAAGCGCTCGCGGACGCTCTCGATCAGGCCGGGGTCGGGCGCCGGAGTGTCGGGCAACGGGAAGGGGACACCGAGGGTTTCGTACTTCGCGGCGCCGAGTCTGTGGAAGGGCAGCACGTCGACCCGCTCGACCGCGCCGAGTCCCGCCACGAAGCGGGCCAGGGCGTCCACGGACTCCAGGTCGTCGGTCCAGCCGGGGACCAGGACGTACCTGATCCACATCGGGACGCCGAGCCGGTCGAGGCGGGTGGCGAAGTTCAGAGTGGGGGCGAGTTCGCCGCCGGTCAGTTTCCGGTAGGTGTTGACGTCGAAGGACTTGATGTCGAGCAGCACCAGGTCGGTGTCGGCGAGGAGTTGGCCGGTGGCGCGGGCGCCGAGGAAGCCGGAGGTGTCGAGCGCGGTGTGCAGGCCCGCCTCCTTGCAGCGGCGCAGGACTTCCGCCGTGAACGCGGGCTGGAGCAGTGGCTCGCCGCCGGTGATGGTGATCCCGCCGCCCGCCGTGGTGACGAAGCCCTGGAACTTCCCGATCTCCGCCATGACCGCGTCGACGCTCATCTCCTGGCCGTCGCGCATGTGCCAGGTGTCGGGGTTGGCGCAGTACAGGCAGCGCAGCGGACAGCCGTTGACGAAGAGGACGAACCGGGTGCCGGGCCCGTCCACGCCGGTGGACAGGTCCCAGGAGTGGATCCGGCCGGTGGTCGCGGTGCGCACGGCGCTCACAGCGATCCGTGGAAGGTACGGCTGATCACGTCGAGCTGCTGCTCGCGGGTCAGCCGGACGAAGTTGACGGCGTAGCCGGAGACGCGGATGGTCAAGTCCGGGTATTTGTCGGGGTGTTCCATCGCGTCTTCCAGCGTCGCGCGGTCGAGCACGTTGACGTTCATGTGGAAGCCGCCAGCCGATGTGTAGGCGTCGAGGATGCCGACGAGGTGCCCGGCGCGCTCGTCGGGCGCGTGCCCCAGCCCCTCGGGCGTGATCGTCGTCGTCAACGAGATCCCGTCACGGGCCTGTTCGTACGGCAGCTTCGCGACCGAGAGCGCGGAGGCGGCGACCCCGTGCCGGTCACGGCCGTTCATCGGGTTGGCTCCGGGGGCGAAGGGCTGCCCGGTGAGGCGGCCGTCGGGGGTGTTGCCGGTGTGCTTGCCGTAGACGACGTTCGAGGTGATCGTCAGCACCGACTGGGTGTGCTCGGCGCCCCGGTGGGTGGGGTACTGGCGCACCTTCGCCATGAAGGACTCGACGAGTCCTACGGCGATGCTGTCGGCGCGGTCGTCGTTGTTGCCGTACGCGGGGAAGTCGCCCTCGGTGCGGAAGTCGACGGCGAGGCCGGTGGCGTCCCGGAACACCTTCACCCGTGCGTACTTGACGGCGGACAGGCTGTCGGCGGCGACCGAGAGGCCGGCGATACCGCAGGCCATGAAGCGGTGCACCGGGTAGTCGTGCAGCGCCATCTCGATGCGTTCGTAGGCGTACTTGTCGTGCATGTGGTGGATGACGTTGAGCGCGTTGACGTACGTCCGCGCCAGCCAGTCCAGGACGTGGTCGTAGGCCTTGGACAGTTCCTCGTAGTCCAGGTACTCGCCGGTCAGCGGGGGCGTCGGCGACGCGATCTGTTCGCCGGTCATCTCGTCGCGGCCGCCGTTGACCGCGTACAGCAGCGCCTTCGCGAGGTTGACCCGGGCGCCGAAGAACTGCATCTGCCTGCCGACCCGCATCGCCGACACACAGCAGGCGATCGCGGTGTCGTCGCCGGTGCACGGGCGCAGTAGCTCGTCCGACTCGTACTGGACGGCGCTGGTGTCGATCGAGACCTGGGCGCAGAACTCCCTGAACGGGAAGGGTAGTTGGGGTGACCACAGGACCGTCAGGTTGGGTTCGGGGGCGGGGCCGAGGTTGTAGAGGGTCTGGAGGAAGCGGAAGGACGTGCGGGTCACCAGGGTGCGGCCGTCCTCGCCCATGCCGCCGATGGACTCCGTCACCCAGGTCGGGTCGCCGGAGAACAGGGCGTCGTACTCGGGGGTGCGCAGGAACCGTACGATCCGCAGCTTGATCACGAAGTCGTCGATGAGTTCCTGGGCGCGTGACTCGTCCAACACGCCTTCGTTCAGGTCCCGTTGGAGATAGACGTCCAAGAAGGTGGAGGTGCGGCCGAGCGACATCGCGGCGCCGTTCTGCTCCTTCACGGCGGCCAGGTAGGCGAGGTAGAGCCACTGCACGGCCTCGTGGGCGGTGGCGGCGGGGCGCGAGACGTCGCAGCCGTACGTGGCCGCCATCCGCGTCAGCTCACCCAACGCCCTTGTCTGTTCGGCGAGTTCCTCCCGGTCGCGGATCACCTCGGTACTGGACGCGCAGGCGTCGAGCAGGGCCCGCTCGGCCTTCTTGGCCTCGATCAGGCGGTCCGTGCCGTACAGCGCCACGCGCCGGTAGTCGCCGATGATCCGGCCGCGGCCGTAGGCGTCGGGCAGGCCGGTGATGATGCCGGCCTTGCGGGCGGCGCGCATTTCGGGGGTGTACGCGTCGAAGACGCCGTCGTTGTGGGTCTTGCGGTAGGTGCCGAAGACGCGTGAGACGAAGGGGTCGGGCTCGTAGCCGTAGGCCTTCAGGCTGTTCTCGACCATGCGCAGGCCGCCGTTGGGCATGATCGCGCGCTTCAGCGGGGCGTCGGTCTGGAGGCCGACGATCAACTCCCGTTCCCGGTCGATGTATCCGGGCGCGTGCGAGGTGATCGTCGAGGGGGTCGCCGTGTCGACGTCGAGGACGCCCTTGCGCCGTTCCTCCGGGAACAGGGAGCTGACCTTCTCCCAGACGGTGCGCGTGCGGTCGGTGGCGCCGGTCAGGAAGGCCGCGTCGCCTTCGTACGGCGTGTAGTTGGCCTGGATGAAGTCGCGCACGTCGACGCTCTCGCGCCAAGAGGTACCCGCGAAGTCGCGCCATGCCTCGGATGCGCGTGTTCCCGCTACCGCTGTGGTGGTCATCGCCGGTTCTCTCCCTTGTTCCGCACGGGGATGTCTCCCTGACTCCATGCTGGTCGGGTGCTCCGGTCGTCGGGAGGGCCGGTCAGGGTCCTGACCTCGGCCGTCCGGCCCGCGGGGAGGGCCGAACGGCCCTCCCCCGCCGCGGCCGCTCACACGACGGGCAGGTCCGGGCGGACGAGCGTGCCCGACCGGCCGTGGACGATCTCGTACGCCGCGTCCAGGGCGCCGATCGCGGCCGGCGCCCCGGTGTGCTCGACGAACCGGGCGGCGGCCTCCGTCTTGGGGCCCATCGAGCCCTCGGGGAAGCCGCCCCGGCGCAGATCGGCGGGGGTGGCGCCGAGAAGGGGCTGCTGGTCCGGAGTGCCGTAGCCGGTGTAGACGCAGGGCACGTCGGTGAGGATGAGCAGGAAGTCGGCCTTCAGGTCCTCGGCGAGCAGCGCGGCCGTGAGGTCCTTGTCCACGACGGCCTCCGCCCCGGTGAGCGCGCCGGTGTCGGCGTCGGCCGTGACGGGGATGCCTCCGCCGCCGGCGCAGATGACGAGCGTGCCGCTGCCCAGGAGTTCGTGGATCGTGTCGGTCTCCAGGATCCGTTCGGGTGCCGGGGACGGGACGACGCGGCGCCGGCCGGTGGTGTCGGCGGCGATGTGCCGGCCGCGCTTGCGGGCGAGCGCGGACGCGACGTCGTGGGGGTACATCTGGCCGACGAACTTCGTGGGGTGCCCGAAGGCCGGGTCGTCGGACCGGACGAGGGTGTGGGTGACCAGCGCGGCGATCCGGCGTCCTGGCAGGGCGTCGTGCAGGGTGCGGGCCAGCAGGGAGCCGATCAGTCCCTGGGTCTGGGCGCCGAGCAGGTCGAGCGGGTAGGGGGCGCTCAGGGCCGGGTCGGCCGCGCTCTCCATGGCGAGCAGGCCGATCTGGGGGCCGTTGCCGTGGGTGACGACGATCTCGTGCTCGGTGGCGAGGGCGGCGATCGCGGTGGTCACCCGGTCGATGTTCGCCACCTGGACGGCCGCGTCGGGGTGTTCGCCGCGGTGCAGCAGGGCGTTGCCGCCCAGCGAGATGACGATGCGCATGGCTCGGTCCTCCAGGGTGGCGACGAGTACGGCGTTGGTGGTGTGCGGTCGGTTCTCCGCCTGGTCGAGGACGGTCGGGGCGGGGGACGGAAACACGTCGTCGGTGGCACGGTCGTACTCCTTGTACGGGTCGCTCCGGCTTGTGCGGGTCGCTCCGGGAACCGATCTGTGCCTGATCCTTCTCGGCGACGGTGATCGTGGCCAGTGGCCGAACTTCCCCACCCGGGACCATTGGTCCCGGGACTGCGGGGACGTCCGGTCCCGGTGTGCCGCTCGCGCCGGAGCAGGCGTCAACTTCCGTACCGGTCGGGCCAGTTCTGGACCACCAACAGGTCCCGTCGTGACGTTGTTCGGTCGTCGCGGGTCAGTCCCGAAGAGACGCTCCCGAAGCGGGAGCCACGTGCGTACGGTCCCCGCACCGAGGCGGATCGGCAGCGGTCCGCCGTAGCCAACGGAACACAAGGGGAGGCGCAGTGGCGAATGTGGAAGTGTCGCTGAAGGAAATGACGGCCGGGATCGAGGGGGCGTTGGGGGCCGCGGTCGTCGACTACACCAGCGGGATGGCGCTCGGCACGCTGGGCGGCAGCAAGAGCCTGGACCTGACGGTCGCCGCCGCAGGCAACACCGATGTCATCCGCGCCAAGGTGCGCACCATGGAAGCGCTGGGCCTCAAGGGCCAGATCGAGGACATCCTGATCACGCTCGACAGCCAGTACCACCTGATCCGCCTGGTCACCGGCCGCAACGGCAACGGCCTGTTCCTGTACCTCGTGCTCGACAAGGGCCGCTCGAACCTGGCGATGGCCCGCCACCAGCTCAAACGCGTGGAGGGAGCGATCGAGATCTAGCCCCGCCCGACGTGCGGGGACTACGCCTGCCCTTGATGTGAAGACTTCTTCAACTCATCACATCCGCATGGTCACAATGTGCGGTCGTGCGGAGCCAGGGGCGTGAAGGATCGGTTTCCGAGGGTGGCTCGTGGTGTGACGCCACCCTCGGAGACCACCCCGTCCCGAAAGCCGCATGCCCACCCACCCGGCAAGGAGCGAGCATCCATGCAGGTCCCCCTCTATCAGGTCAAGGCGGACTTCTTCCGCATGCTCGGGCACCCCGTACGCATCAGAGTGCTGGAACTCCTCCAGCACGGGCCGGTGTCCGTACGGGACCTGCTCGCCGACATCGAGATCGAGCCGTCCAGCCTGTCGCAGCAACTGGCCGTCCTGCGCCGCTCCGGCATCGTCGTGTCCATAAGGGAGGGGTCCACCGTCCGCTACGCGCTCGCCGGCGGAGACGTCGCCGAACTCCTGCGCGCCGCGCGCCGCATCCTCACCGAACTCCTCACCGGACAGAACCAGATCCTCGCCGAACTCCAGCAGGCGGACACCATCTCCTGATCGTCAGGGCTTGGGCGAGCGCGAGCCGTACGCGGGTCCGAACACCACGAGGAGCACCAGATCTTCGGCCACTTCGGTGAATCGGTGCTCTTCACCGGCCGGCACGAAGATCACCGTCCCGGGACCCACCTCGTCCGTGCGGCCCGGTGTCTCGATCTTGGCGCGTCCGGCTGTGACGACATAGATCTCGTCCTCGGTGTGCGGGCTCTGGGCATCTCGCCCGCCGACCGGGATGCAGTACGTGCCCACCGACAGATCCGGCGTCCGCAGCTGTTCGATCCAGTCGTTGCCCGCTTCGCCGGGCCGCGTCCACACGCCCGCGCCCTTGATGATCTCCATGACGGGACCCTAATGCCGGGCCCTGGGAGCACAACACCCTTGATCCTGTTACGAGTTCCGGGGAGGGCGGACCAAGAGCTCTACGGATCCAAGGCCGGCGTTGCCCCGGCCTCTGATCCGGCACTAAGGTCGGCCGGGTGACTGCCGGGTCGGCCTTGAGCCATGAGCGGGTTGGGGCCCCGGCCTCGCCCTGAGCATCACGCGGGCAAGAGGCCCGCCCTCTCCTCTCCTTGTCTTCCCTCCGGGCGCCCCGAAGCGGCGCCCCGTCTCAGCGGAACCCAGGACTCGGAGAGGCACCAGAGATGCCGTACGACCAGCACCAGCGGCCCGTCACAGCCGTCCAGCTCAACCACACCAACGTCTACGCCACGGACCAGCGGCTCTCGGCCGAGTTCATCGCCGAGGTCCTGGGCCTGAAGGTGAGTGCCCCAGCGGGCCCGTTCCTTCCCGTCGACCTGGGCAACGGTGTGACGCTCGACTACTACGAGAAGCGCGATGAACCGATCCAGGCGCAGCACTACGCGTTTCTCGTGCCCGACGACCAGTTCGACGCCATGATCGCCCGCCTGGATGCGATCAGGGTCACTCACTACGCCGACCCCCGTCTCACCGACGCCGGCCGGATCAACCACCTCTTCGGCGGCCGCGGTGCGTATTTCACCGACCCGGACGGCCACGTCATGGAGATCATCACCCGGCCCTACATCCGGCGCTGATATCTCCTGGACGCCTCCCCGCCCGCGGCTTGTACGGCGCACGGTGACAGCTGAGTACGTGTACTCATGCGACCTCTCGCTCCCGCGTCCACAGTGGTCAGGGACATGAAAAGGGGCGGCATGGTGGGACATCCGTGGCGGGCCGGAGCCATTCTGGGCGCGGTGTGCGGCGTGGCGCTGCTGGTGGTGTCCGCCTGTTCGCAGGACGGCGCCATCAGCCCGAAGAAGGTCCGCGAACTCGCCGGCAGCACCGAGGCCGTCAGGGCCCGCGAGCAGGTGGAGCAGGGGTTCCGGAAGACCATCGCCCACTGGGATGCCCACACCGCGCTCACGCTCGGCCTGGTCACCGTGGACGACTCGTGCGCGGGCGGGCAGGCGAAGGAGTGGTTCTTCCAGGACGGGGACGACCAGTACAGAATCCGCTGCACGATGCACGTCGACGCCTACTTCGGCGCCGACCCGCACCACGTGTCCGACACGATCGACGGCATCCTCACCGCAGGCGACCCGGACGGCTCCCCGATCCCCTTCGGCCACGACTTCGACTACGCGACCAGAGTCGTCGACTACTACCGGGGGAAGACCGGCGACCCGCAGGGCCCAGGCACAGGTGAACCGGCCCAGCTCTTCAACGCGGGTACGGTCACGCTCGGTTGGGACCAGGTCCGCCAGAAGGGAAGGCGGGCGCTGATCGAGGAGCCACCGGCATGCCTCCCCGGCGCTCCGCCTGTCCGGCGGTGCCTGCGTGAGCCGGCCTCCACCGGCGTCACGGACATCCGCCGCGAGTACGGCATGGTGTTCAAGCTCGCCTTCTCCTACCGGGAGTACTTCACCGTGTACAAGGACGGCCGAACAGTCGCCGGTGGACGCGGTGCCACGGGACCGAGGACGACGGGGACCGCTCACCCGCTGTCGCTTCACCTGCTGTCGCTGCCCCCGGTCGTGTCCATGAGTGCCGCCCGTCCGGCCTCCAGGCGTGCCGCCGGTATGCGGAACGGCGAGCAGGAGACGTAGTCGAGCCCCACCCGGTGGAAGAAGTGGATGGACTCGGGGTCGCCGCCGTGTTCGCCGCAGACCCCGGTCTCCAGGCGGGAGTTGACGGCTCGGCCCGCCTCGACGGCCAGTTCCACCAGCCGGCCCACGCCCTCCTGGTCGATCGTCTCGAACGGCGACACGGTGAAGATGCCCTTGTCCAGGTACAGCGGGAAGAAGGATGCCTCGGCGTCGTCGCGGGACAGGCCCCAGGTGGTCTGGGTCAGGTCGTTGGTGCCGAAGGAGAAGAAGTCGGCGTACTCCGCGATGCGTCCCGCGGTGAGCGCGGCGCGCGGCAGTTCGATCATCGTGCCGATCGGGCAGTCGAGGGCGGTGCCGGTCTCCTCCTGGACCTCGGCGAGGACCGTTTCCGCCTCGGCGCGCGCGAGGCGCAGTTCCTCGACCGTGTCGACGAGCGGGATCATGATCTCGGCGCGCGGCCGGCCACCGGCGCGCAGCCGCGCGACCACGGCCTCGGCGATCGCCCGCACCTGCATGGCCATCAGACCGGGAACGGCCAGGCCGAGCCGGACACCGCGCAGTCCGAGCATGGGGTTCTGCTCGTGCATGCGCTCGACGGCGGCGAGGAGCTCGCGGTCGTGCGGGTCCGGGTGCTCGGTGCGGGCCAGGCGTACGGCCAACTCCGTGCGGTCCGGCAGGAATTCGTGCAGGGGCGGGTCGATGAGCCGGATGGTCACCGGCAGTTCGTCCATCGCCGTGAGGATTCCGGTGAAGTCCTCGCGTTGCAGGGGCAGTAGAGCGGCCAGGGCCTCCCGGCGGGCGCTGTCGTCGCGGGCCAGGATCATCGCCTCGACCAGTGCCCTGCGTTCACCGAGGAACATGTGCTCGGTACGGCACAGGCCGATGCCCTGCGCGCCCAGGCTGCGGGCGCGTACGGCGTCCTCGGGGGTGTCGGCGTTGGCCCGGACTTCGAGGCGTCGTACGGAATCGGCGTGGGTGAGGGCGCCCAGGACCGCCTCGGTGAGCGGGCCGTTCGCGGTGCCGGTCTCCAGGGCGCGGCCGACGTCGGACGCGGTCAGCGGGAGTGCGCCGAGGTGGACGGTGCCGGCGGTGCCGTCGACGGAGACGGTGTCGCCCTCGTGCACCAACACGCCCGATTCCGTGGTGAATTGGCGAGCCGCCGGGTCGACGGTGAGGGCTTCGGCGCCGCAGACGCACACCTTGCCCATGCCGCGGGCGACGACGGCCGCGTGGCTTGTCTTGCCGCCGCGGCTGGTCAGGACGGCCTGTGCGGCGATCATGCCGGGGAGGTCGTCGGGGGTGGTCTCCCGGCGCACGAGGACCGTGTCCTCGCCGGCCGCGGCACGTCGTACCGCCTCGGCGGAGTCGAAGACCACGACGCCGACCGCCGCGCCCGGGGAGGCGGGTACGCCCTGGGCGAGAGGTACGTCGGCCGGGGTGGTGTCGAAGCGCGGGAACATCAGGCGGGTCAGTTCGGCGCCGTCGACGCGGACCAGGGCCTCGTCCGAGTCGATCGTGCCCTCCTCGCGCAGGTCGTGGGCGATGCGGAAGGCGGCCTCGGCGGTGCGCTTGCCGACGCGGGTCTGGAGGATCCACAGCTTGCCGCGCTCGACGGTGAACTCGACGTCGCACAGGTCG
>NZ_JBLTJC010000305.1:0-12733 GCF_048158785.1 Streptomyces colwelliae
CCACCCACCCGCACCCTCACAACCGCGGATCCACCGGCTCCGACTCCAGCGCCAGCACCCCGAACACCGCCTCGTGCACCCGCCACAGCGGCTCTCCCTCGGCCAGCCGGTCGAGCGCCTCAAGACCGAGCGCGTACTCCCGGATCGCCAGCGACCGCTTGTGGTTCAGGAACCGCCCCCGCAGCCGCGCGAGGTTGTCGGGACGCGTGTACTCCGGCCCGTAGATGATCCGCAGGTACTCACGCCCACGGCACTTGATACCCGGCTGGACCAACCTCCCCTGCTCGCTGCGCACCACCGCCCCGACCGGCTTGACGACCATGCCCTCGCCGCCACGCCCGGTCATCTCCAGCCACCAGTCGACGCCGGCCCGCACCGACTCGGGGTCACCGGTGTCGACGTACAGCCGGCGGGTGGTCTGGAGCAGGCCGGTGCTGTCATGCTCCACCAGCCGGTCCAGCAGGGCGAGTTGCTCGTCGTGCGGGAGCCCGGCGAGGCTGCGGCCCTGTACCGCGAGGACCTGGAACGGGGCGAGCCGGACGCCGTCGAGGCCGGAGGTGGTCCAGCAGTAGCGCCGGTACGCGTCGGTGAACGCCGAGGCGTCGTGGGCGCGTTCGCGCTGCCGGGACAGCAGCGCGTCCACGTCGACACCCCGCCCGGCGGCACCCTCCAGCGCGGCCAGCGCACCCGGGAACACCGCCCCCGCGGCCGCGCCGACCGCCGCGTACTGACCGCGCAGCAGCCCGGACGCCTTCAGCGACCACGGCATCAACTCCGCGTCCAGCAGCACCCAGTCAGTGTCCAGCTCCGTCCATAGACCCGACTCGTCGAGCGCCGTCCGCAGTCGGCCCAGGATCTCCTCGGTCACCGCACCGTCGTCGAAGAACGGGCGACCGGTACGCGTGTACAGAGACCCCGTCGGCCCGTGCCCGCCGTCCACACCGAACCGCTTAGCCGCCGCCTCCGCGTCCCGGCACACCAGCACCACCGCCCGCGAACCCATGTGCTTCTCCTCGCACACGACCCGCGCGACCCCGTCGTCGGCGTACTGCGCGAACGCCTCCGCCGGGTGCTCCAGATAGCCCTCGACATGCGAAGTCGCCGTCGGGGCCATCGTCGGCGGCAGATACGGCAGCAGGCGCGGGTCGACCGCGAAGCGGCTCATGACCTCCAGGGCCGCCGCCGCGTTCTCCTCGCGCACCGACACCCGCCCGGCGTGCCGGGTCTCCACCACCCGGCGGCCGTGCACGTCCGCCAGGTCGAGCGGACGGCCGTCGTGGCCGCCGGGTGCCTCGGTCCGCAGCGGGCGGGTCGGCTCGTACCAGACCTGCTCGGCCGGTACGTCGACCAGCTCCCGCTCCGGCCAGCGCAGCGCGGTCAGCTTGCCGCCGAACACGGCACCCGTGTCGAGGCAGATGGTGTTGTTGAGCCAGGTGGCCTCGGGCACCGGGGTGTGGCCGTAGACGACAGCCGCGCGACCCCGGTAGTCCTCGGCCCACGGGTAGCGCACCGGCAGGCCGAACTCGTCGGTCTCGCCGGTGGTGTCGCCGTAGAGCGCGTGCGAGCGGACCCGGCCGGAGGTGCGGCCGTGGTACTTCTCGGGCAGGCCCGCGTGGCAGACCACGAGCCTGCCGCCGTCGAGGACGTAGTGGCTGACGAGTCCGTCGATGAACTCCCGTACCTGGGCGTGGAATTCCTCGCTCTCCTCCTCCATCTGCTCGATCGTCTCGGCGAGGCCGTGCGTGTGCTGGACCTTGCGGCCCTTGAGGTAACGGCCGTACTTGTTCTCGTGGTTGCCCGGTACGCACAGCGCGTCGCCCGAGCCGACCATGGACATCACGCGGCGCAGCACGCCGGGCGAGTCGGGGCCGCGGTCGACGAGGTCGCCGACGAAGACGGCCGTACGGCCCGCCGGGTGAACGCCGTCGTCGTAGCCCAACTTGCCGAGCAGGGTCTCCAGTTCGGCGGCGCAGCCGTGGATGTCGCCGATGATGTCGAAGGGGCCGGTGAGGTGGGTCAGGTCGTTGTAACGCTTCTCGGTGACGATCGTGGCGTGGTCGATCGCCTCGACGCCCCGCAGGATGTGCACCTTGCGGAAGCCCTCGCGCTCCAAGCCCCGCAGGGAGCGCCGGAGTTCGCGGGTGTGGCGGGTGATGACACGGCGCGGCATGTCGGCCCGGTCGACGCGGGAGGCGTTGCGCTGGGCGCACACCTCCTCCGGTACGTCGAGCACGATGGCGATGGGCAGCACGTCGTACTGCTTTGCCAGGTCGATGAGTTGGCGTCGGCCGTCCTGCTGGACGTTGGTCGCGTCGACGACCGTACGGCGGCCGGCGGCGAGGCGCTTGCCCGCGATGTAGTGCAGGACGTCGAAGGCGTCCCGGCTGGCGCTCTGGTCGTTCTCGTCGTCCGCGACCAGGCCCCGGCAGAAGTCGGAGGAGATGATCTCGGTCGGCTTGAAGTGGCGGTGCGCGAAGGTGGACTTGCCGGAGCCGGAGGCGCCGATCAGCACCACGAGGGAGAGGTCGGTGACGGGCAGGGTGCGCGCCTTGGCACGGGGCTCGTTCGTCGAGTTCGCTTCGTTCGTCTCGTTCGTCATGCGGCCTTCTCCTCCTTCACGGTCTTCTGCTCGGC
Source organism: Streptomyces colwelliae (assembly GCF_048158785.1). NCBI lineage: Bacteria > Bacillati > Actinomycetota > Actinomycetes > Kitasatosporales > Streptomycetaceae > Streptomyces > Streptomyces colwelliae. Next base: position 2,635 of record NZ_JBLTJC010000305.1, read on the forward strand.
GGTGCTGCTCATGGTGAAAACGGCCATCTGGGTGGGCGGTCCCACCTCCGGGTCGTCGGGCCCGACCGGTACGAACTCGACGTCGTAGCCGTGCCGTTGGGCCACCTTCCCGGCCCACTCCCCGAACTCCGCGCGTGTCCACTCGAAGCGGTGGTCGCCGTGCCGGACGTGTCCGGCGGGGAGGGTCTCCCAGCGGACGTTGTACTCGACGTTCGGGGTGGTGACGACGACCGTCCTCGGGCGGGCGGCGCCGAACACCGCGTACTCCAGGGCCGGCAGCCGGGGCAGGTCGAGGTGCTCGACGACCTCGCTGAGCACGGCGGCGTCGTAGCCCTTGAGGCGGTTGTCGGTGTAGGCGAGCGAGCTCTGGAAGAGCTGGACGCGTGAGGCCTGCCGCTCCCCCATGCGGTCGAGCTTGAGGCGGCGGCTCGCGATGGTGAGTGCCCGCATCGACACGTCGGTGCCGACGATCTCCGTGAACCGGGTGTCCTTGAGCAGCGCCTGCACCAACTGCCCCTGCCCGCACCCCAGATCGAGCACGCGGGCGGCACCGGACGAGGTGAGCGCGGCGAGGATCGCGTCCCGGCGCTGCACGGCGAGCGGCGTGGGCTTCTCCTCGGCCTCGGTCTCCGCCTCGACGGCGTTGTCGATCTCCTCGACCTCGCTGTCGTCGGCCTCGGCGAGCCGGACCAGTTCCAGTCGCTCCATCGCCTCGCGGGTGAGGGACCAACGGCGGGACAGATAGCGGCTGGTGATGAGCTTCTGCTCCGGGTGGGTGGGCAGCCAGCCCTCACCGGCGCGCAGCAGCTTGTCGACCTCGTCGGACGCCACCCAGTAGTGCTTGGCGTCGTCCAGGACCGGCAGCAGGACGTACAGGTGCCGCAGCGCCTCGGCGAGGGTCAGCGTCTGCGACTCCAGTACGAGGCTGACGTAGCGCGAGTCGCCCCACTCGGGGAACTCGGCGTCCAGCGCGACCGGTTCGACGGTGACCGTCCAGCCGAGCGGCGCGAAGAGGTTCCGTACGAGATCGGGACCGCCGCGCGCGGGCAGCGCGGGCACCTCGACGCGCAGCGGGAGCGGCTGTCCTGCGCGCTCGGGGCGGGCGTTGCACACGCCCCGCATGGCGCTGGAGAAGACCGCGCTCAGGGCCACGGCGAGCAGTGAAGAGGCCGCGTACGGACGGTCGTTGACGTACTGCGCGAGCGCCGCGTCGGGCGCGCCGCCGCGGCCCTTGCCCTTGCCGCGCCGGACCAGCGCCACCGCGTCGACCTCCAGGAGCAGCGCCGCCGTGCAGCGCGCGGGATCCGCCTCGGGGTAGAGGACGTACGCCTTGCCGTAGGAGGTGGAGAACGCCTGCGCCCTGTCGGGATGCTTGTGCAGCAGGAAACCGAGGTCGGTGGCGGGGCGTTCGGGGGTGCCGGTGGTGCTGATGGTCAGGAACACGGTGGGTATGCCTCGAAACGTCTACGGAGCCTCTGAGCTGGGGAAGCGCGCCGCCGCGGAACTCGGGGCGCCCGCACAACGTACAGCGAACATCCCTCACGTACTCAGGCATTTTCCCTCCGCGCTCCCCCGCCGGGCGGCCGTGACGATCAGCGATTCTTGCGGCGCCGGGGGACGCCTGGTAGGACTGTGGCGCGCCGTCACCGTCACATGTTCGATTCTGCGGGGGTTCATGTGGTCGCCACGGCCCACCCGTCCTCGTCACGGCGGCCTCCTGACGCTCCGCGCCCAACTCGGCGGCGGATTCCGGCGGTTGCCCGGCGGGTCACGCAGCACGGGCTGGTGCTGGCCGCCGTCTCGGTGACCGTGCTGCTGTGTGCGACGGCGCTGGCCGCGCTCGCGGCGCTGGCGGGGAGTTCGGTGCAGGCCGGGGCCGTACGGCGGCTGGCGGCCGATCCCAACGCGCAGGTGAACGTCAACGCGTCCTACCGGGCCGGCGGGATGGCCGTCGCCGACCGGGATGTGCGGGCCGCCGTGGACCGGGTGTTCGCCGGGGTTCCGCAGCGGACGTACGTGGGGCTGCTCGGCACGTCGCCGGTCTCGGTGACCGGGATCGACGGGGTGGGTCCGCCGCGCGGGCCCGGGGGCAGCGGGCTGCATCCGGTCGCGGTTCAACAGGGGGGCGGGTTCGGGCAGTTGATGGCCGGGCGGTGGCCCGCCGGTACGGCCGACGCCCCGGCCGGCGCGTTCACCTCACTGCCCGAGGTGCCGGTCGCGACCGGGTCCACCGCGCCGGTCGACACGGCGGTGCCCGACGCGCTGGCCAAACGCCTTGGTATCAGGCCCGGTTCGAGTCTTCGGGTGCAGGACGCGTTCAGTCGCCCCATGACGCTGCGGGTCACCGGGGTCTTCCGGGCGACCGGTGCCGTCGGGTTCTGGCCCGCGATGGCCGGTGATCTGGCCGAGGGCGGGACCACCGACCAGGATCTGCTGGTGGTCTCGGCGTCGGCGCTCAACGGCAGCGCCGTCCTGAACGGGCATCTGACGGCCCACTGGAGCGTGCAGCCCGACCTCTCCCGGCTCGACGCGGACAGCCTCGCCGGACTCCACGACCGGCTGCTCGCCTTCTCCGGCAGCCAGAGCGGGGTGTCGGTGTTCGGCGGGCGGCAGCCGTCCCTCACCGACCTGACGGTGGCCTCCGGTCTGCCGGGCGCGATCGACGCCCTGACGGTCCCGACGGTCGCGGCCCGCTCCTCCCTGTACCTGCCGGGCATGCTGCTGGCGGTGCTCGCCCTGGCCACCCTGGTGCTGGCCGCCCGCCAGCTGACCGAGCGCCGACGCGACGAGCTGGCCCTCCAACAGGCCCGGGGCGCGGGCACGTTGAGGCTGTTGCGCGGTTCGGCGGCCGAGTGGGCGCTCACCGGCGTACCGGCCGCCGCGGCCGCGCCCTTCCTGGCCGGGCTGCTGCACCCCGGCAGCCGGGGCGCCGACGCGTGGGCGGCCGTAGGACTGACCCTGCTGGTGCACGCGGCGGCGGTGCTGCTGCCCGTGCTGCCGTCGGCGCGCTCGCGGCCGGCCCGCGGCGCACGGGCCGCCGCCGCACAGCGGCTGGGCGCCGACCTGGCGCTGCTGGCCGTGGCGGCCCTGGGGTATCTGGAGCTACGCCGCCACCACTCGCTGATCGCCGACATGGGCACCGGCAGCGCGTCCGCCGACCCGGTGCTCGTCCTGGTACCGACCCTGGTGGCGGGCGCCGCCGCACTGCTGCTGCTACGGCTGCTGCCGCTGACCTCACTGCTGCTGGACGCGTTCGGGCGGCGTAGCCGGGGGCTCGTACTCGCCCTGGCCGGCTGGCAGTTGAGCCGGCGGGCGGCGCGCAACGCGGGGCCGGTGGTGTTGATGTGCCTGGCCGTTTCGGTGAGCGCCTTCGCCACCACCGCGCTGGCCTGTCTGGGCGGACTGGCCTCCGAACAGGCCGAGTTCACCGTCGGCGCGGACGTGCGGATCGATCCGTCGGCGGACGGCGGCTACCCCTCCGCCGTACTGGCCGCCGCCTATCGCGCGCTGCCGGGGGTGACCGGTGTGACACCGGTGACGCGGTCTACGGTGAACCTGCCCGGCGGCGCCACCGAGGACCTCGTCGGCACGATCGGCGGGCCCGCGCCCCGCACCCCGTCGCCGGTCGTCCCCGGGATACCGCTGCCCGGGCGGCCGACCGCGCTGCTGCTGGACGAGCGGCTGCGCAGCGACGGCAGCCGCGCGGCGCCGAGCCTGGAACTGACCGTGCAGGACGCGTCCGGCCTGGTCAGCGTCGTGTCGGCGCGTCTGCCCACCGCTGACGGGGCCAGGCGTACGGTCGTCGTCCCGCTCGATGTGGCGCTGAGCGGTGGCCACCCGCGGACGTATCCGCTGACGGTGACCGCCGTCGCCGTCCTCCCTCAACCGAACACGCCTCCCGCGCGGCTGGACCTGGACCTGATCCGGGTCGGCGCGCGCGGCACCGCGGCCGATGCGATCACCTGGATCCCCCAACTGCCCGGCGGGCAGGCCTGGTCCGACGGCACGGACCACGCCGCCGACTCCACCGAGGGTGCCTGCAAAGGGAAGTTGGCCGACACCTACAACCCCGGTACGCCCGGGGTGTGCTCGATCGTCGCCGACGGTCCGGCCGTGCTTCGGACGACCGTCAGCACCGGTATCCACCCCTCCCAGGCGATCTCGGACTCCTTCGGCGGTCTGTCCGCCAGCGACTACGCCACGCTGCCCGGCAGCCAAGTGCGCCTCGTGGCAGGCCCGGTGGGCGGTCCGGCGCCGCTCCCGGTGCGCGCCGACTCCTCGACGATGCGCGCCGCGCGCCTGCATGTGGGCAGCACCACGACACTCGACCTGGGCGGCGGCCGGATCCCCGCCAAGATCGTGGGCCGCGTCGATTCACCGCCCGGACTGGGCCGCGGACAGGGGCACTTGATCGCCGACCAGCGCCAACTCGCCTCCGCGCTCACGCAGTCCGGTGCCGATCAGCACGACCCGGCGTTCTGGTGGCTGCGCAGCACCAACAGCGCGCGTACGGCCGCCGCCGCCGAGGCGCAGCCCGCGCTGGGCGGCGTCACCACCACGGCACGCACCGCCGCGTCCCTCCAGGCCGACCCGTTCCGCGCCGGACTGCGCCGGGTGCTGGAGCTGGTCCGCTATCTGGCCCCCGGTTTCGCGGTCATCGCCTTCACCGTGCACGCGGTGGTCTCCACCCGGCAGCGCCGCAAGGAGTTCGCGCTGCTCCGGGCGATCGGCGTCCGCGCCGCCGGCCTGTCCGCGCTGCTGGGCGCCGAGCAGGTGGGGCTGGCACTGTTCGCGGTCGTCCCGGGGGCGTTGATGGGCATGGCCCTGGCGTCGGCGGTACTGCCGCTGGTCACCGTGGACGACAGCGGCCAGACCCCCTATCCGCCGCTGCCGCAGATCATTCCCTGGGGCACGGTGACACTGACGGCGGTGGCAACTGCCTTGGCCATCAGTGCGGTTGTGCTGGGGCTGGCGCGGCTGTTGGCCCGGGTGGATCTGGTGCGGGTACTGCGGGCGGGGGAGGACCGTTGAGCCGGGTGGATCTGGTGCGGGTGCTGCGCGCGGGGGAGGACCGTTGAGCCGCGGGGCCGGGCGCGACCGGCGAGGCCGGACAGCGCCCCAACCCCCAGGCGCCGGCGCGATGTTGAGACAACCCATGGGATCAGGCGCGACCGGAAAGGGCGGACCGTGGACACGAGCACGGCGGTGACGCGACCCGTGAGGCCCGGCGCGGCGGTCACGCGGCGGCTGGTCCGCAAGGAGACCCGCGGCGACCTGCCGTTGCTGGCCTGCCTCGCGGTGCTGGTCCTGGTGTTGACGGCGCTGTGCGCGTGGGTCCCCGCCTTCGCGGGCCGCCAGGAGGACCGGGCGCTGCGGCAACGCGTCGACGCCGCGCAGACCCGGGCTCCCCTGATCAGCCTGAGCACCACACCGGAGGTCTTCAACACCTCACCGCCCACTGTGGACATGGCCACCCTGCTCGCCGCCGGCCGCACCCTCACCGAGCACCTCGGCGGCTCCGCCGCACGGCATCTGTCCTTCACCGGCGGCGGCAGCTACGACTACGACCCGGCATCCCTGCTCACCCCCCGGCCGCCGGGCCCGGCGAACGCCGGCACCCAGCTGACGGCCAGTCATCTGCCGTCCGCGCGAACCCATCTCCGCTACGTCAGCGGCCACGCGCCCGCCGATCACACCCCGCTGGACACCGCGCCCCAGATCGGCCTGTCGCAGGCCACCGCGCGGGCGCTGGGCGTCCGGGCCGGCAGCCGGCTGAGCCTCGCGTTCGCCAAGACGCCGGGGGCACAAACCGCGGCGCCCCAGGCCGAGTTGGTGGTGAGCGGCGTCTACCGCGTCACGGCCACCACCGACGACTTCTGGACCGGCCGCGAGACCTTGGACCAGCCCTCGCGCTACCCGGCGGAACGCTCCACCGGCACGGTGCTCGCCGTCCGCGGTCTCGTCGGCCTCGACGCCGCCGACCTGCTGGCCGGCGCCGGGGTGGGCGGGCCCCGGGTGACCTGGCAGTTGCGCGCCGATCTGTCGGGGGCGGCGCTCGACCGGGCCCGCGCGCTGACCGGCCCGCTGTCCCACTACAGCGCGGATCTGAGCGCCGCCCTGTGCCAGGGCAGCGACTGGGTCACCGGCGACATCAGCTGCCAGGTCGGCGGCCAGTCCACCCAGTCCCTGCTGGTGACCGACTCCCTGACCCCGCTGCTCACCACCTTCACGGCTCAGGACCGACAGGCCCGAGCCCTCGCGACGTACGCCGTCGACGCGCTCGCCGCGGTCGCGCTGGCCACCGTCGCCGTAGCGGTACGGCTGCTGCTGCGCCGCCGGCAGCCGCACCTGCGGTTGCAGCGCGCGCGGGGCGCGTCGACCGCGCGGCTGGTGCTGCTGCGCTGTGCCGTGGCCTGGCCGGTGGTACTGGTCGCCGCGCTGCTCGGCTGGGCGACCGGCGTGGCCCTCGCCCCCACCGGAACATCCGGTTCGCCGCAACCCTTGCCCGCCGCCCTCGTCACCGCGGTGGTGCTCCTGACAGTGCCGCTGATGACCTGGCTGGCGGTCCGCGAGCCACGCCGACCCGGCCGACTGCGCCGCACGCGCCGGAGAACCGCCGTAGGCAGGCGCGTGGTCCTGGAACTGACGGTGCTGCTCGCGACGGCGGCGGGCGTGCTCGCGCTGCGCTCGCAGGGCCCCGACGGCATTCTGGGCGCGGTACCGGTACTGGTGGCGCTGACCGTCGTACTCATCCTGCTGCGCGTCTACCCGCTCGCGCTCCGCCTGGCGCTACGGCGGACCCGGCGCGGCCGGGGCGTGGTCGGCTTCGTCGGGGCGGCCCGAGCCGCACATGACGCACCGGCGACCGGACTGGCCCTGTTCGTCCTGGTGTTGACCCTGGGCACGACGGTGTTCGGGGGCCTCGTGCAACGCACGGTCGACGGCGGACTGGCCACGGGCGCGGCCTGGACCACGGGCGCGGACGCGAGCGCGACGGTGGCGGGGACCGTAACTCCGGCCGGAACCACGACCGTTGCGGGGACCGTAACTCCCGCCAGAACCACGGCCGTTGCGGGCGCCGCGCTCCCCGCCAAATCCACCACCGCCACCACCACCGCCGGTACCCCCACCCGCATACGGACCGCCCTACAGCATCTCCGCACCCTCGACCTCGCGGGGCAGGCCGACGGCGCGGTGGTCTCCCAGGTCGCCGTGATCACCGTGGATCCGCGCCAACTGGCCGCCATCGCCCCGAAGTCACCGCTGGCGGCCGCCCTGCTGTCCGGACTGGGCACCCCGTCGGGAACCCGGACCGGCGCGGACGTCCCGCTGCCGTCCTTCCTCTCCCCCGACCTGCGGGCGAGAGAGCGGACGGGCGGCTTCACGACCACCGTGGTGCCCCAGGGACAGCCCCCGGTGAACCTGACCCTCGAACCGGTCGGCACCCTCACCACCGAGGAACTGCGCGACCCCCTCCTCGGCCCGATCACGGCACAGATCCCCGCCGGAACACCGATGCTGATCACCACCGCCACCGCCGATCACCTGCTGCTCCAACAGGCTTCGGGCAGCACCGTCCTGCTCCTCAAGAGCGACGGTCCCGCCACCCCCAGTCCCACGGCACTGCGGTCGGCGGCGGCCAAGGCGCTCGGGCCGCTGGCCCGGATCCGCGTCCGCTCCGAGACGCTGAACACCCTGCGCGCGGACGGCCTGACGCAGGGCCTCGGCACGGTCTACACGACCGGTTCGATCCTGGCCGCGCTGTCCGGCCTGCTCGCGCTCGCCCTGGAACTGACCCTCACCTCGCACGAGCGCAGCCGCACCACCTCGTTCCTGCGCACCCTCGGACTCGGCGCCAAGGAAGCCGGGGCGATCCACTTCCTGCAACTGCTGCCGCTGGCGGTGGCCTCGGCGGTGGGCGGCACCCTGCTCGGCCTGCTCGAACCGCGGCTCCTGGCAGGGACGTTGGACCTACGCCAGTTCACCGGCGGCCCGGCCCAACCGGCACTGCACACCGACTACTCACTGACCCTCACCCTCGTCGCCGGCGTGACCACACTGATCCTGACGGCCGCGGCAACCGAGACGATCCTCGCCCGCAGGCGCCAACTGGGGGCCGTACTGCGCCTGACCTGAACGCCCGCTGAGAACAAGCCAGTTACTGCACACCCTCAGTGCCGTCAGTGCCGTCCGCCTCGGACTTCGCCCGTCGTGCCGCCTCGTCGGGCCATACGCCGATGTGGTCGCTCTCCAGCGCCAGCCGTACCCGCTTGCGCAGGTGCAGGCGCTCGGTGAACTCGGACGGCAGTTGCAGGCGGCCGCTGGCGTCCAGTACCGCGTACTCCTCGGCGGTGAGCACCTCGACGCCGTCCTCGCCGGTGGCGACCCGGCGCAGCACCTCGGTGGAGGTACGGCCGTTGCGGATCCGTACGGTGCGCTGGACCTGTTCGGACACCAACGCGTCGTGGGTCACCACGATCACGGTGACGCCCAGTTCCTCGTTGGCCCGGCGCAGCGCGGCGAAGACCTCGTCGCTGGTGGCGGTGTCGAGTTCGCCGGTGGGTTCGTCGGCGAACAGCACCCGGGGCTCGTTGGCGTTGGCCACGGCGACGGCGACCCGCTGCTGCTCACCGCCGGAGAGCGTGTCGGGCGTACGGTCCCGGCAGTGGCCGACGGACAGCAGGTCGAGCAACTCCTCCGCCCGCGCCCGGCGTTGGGAGCGCTTGATCCCAGTGTACGTCATCGGAAGCATCACGTTCTCGGCCGCCGAGAGATACGGCAGCAGGTTGCGGGAGGTCTGCTGCCAGACGAAACCCACGGTGCCGCGCCGGTAGCCGAGCCGCTCGCGGCGCTTCATCGCCAGCAGGTCGTGTCCGGCGACCTCGGCCGCACCCGCGGTGGGCACGTCCTGGCCGGAGAGTATGCCCAGCAGGGTGGACTTGCCGGAGCCGGAGGCCCCGATCACCGCGATCATCTCGCCCTCGGCCACGGCCAGATCGAGCCCCTGGAGGGCCTGCACCTCGACGCCCTCGGTCTGGTAGATCCGCACCAGGTTCTCGCAGACGACCAGCCCCTCCTCGCGCCGCGGGGCGGCGGCCTCGGCGGCCCGCCGCCGCAGCTCGCCCAAGTCCGGTGCCTCGGTGGGCTGTTGGTGAACTGCCACACGGTCCCCCGAGGAGATGGAGATGGAAAGAGAGATGAAGATGGAGACGGAATCTGCGGATAACGATGTCGGGCCGCCGCCAGGGTCGTGCGGAAGGCCGACGACGCGGTCAGTCGCCGTCAACGCAGCCAGTCGTCGACGATGCGGTCAGTCGTCGTCGACGATCCGGCCGTCGCGGAGTTCGAGCACCCGGTCGGCCAGCGCGAGGAGTTGGGTGTCGTGGGTGGCGACGAGGGCGGTGACGGACTCGCTGCGGACGACGGCGCGCAGCAGGTCCATCACGGTCAGACCGGTGTCGGCGTCGAGCTGGCCGGTGGGTTCGTCGGCGATGATCAGGGCCGGGTTGTTGGCGAGCGCGCGGGCGATCGCGACCCGCTGCTGCTGACCGCCGGACAACTCGCCGGGACGCTGATCGGCATGGTCGGAGAGACCGACCAGGGACAGCAACAGGTCGACGCGGGCCTCGCGTTCGCGGACCGGGACCTTCCGCAGACGCAACGGCACCCCGACGTTCTCGGCGGCGGTCAGGATCGGGATGAGCCCGAAGGACTGGAAGACGAAGCCGATACGGTCGCGGCGCAGCGCCAGCAACGCGTCGTCGCCGAGCCCGGCCAGGTCGGTCCCGTCCAGGGTGATCCGGCCGCCGTCCGGAGTGTCGAGCCCGCCGACCAGGTTGAGCACGGTGGTCTTCCCGGACCCGGATCGCCCCCTGAGCGCGACGAGTTCACCGCGCGGCACGCTGAAGGAGACCCCGCGCAGGGCATGGACGGCGGTGTCGCCGCTGCCGTAGGTACGGCGCAGATCCTCGACGACCACCATCGCGCCGCCCGGCGCCCCGGCCGGCGCGCCGGACTCTAGCTCCTGGTCGGTGATCGGGAGGTGCAGCCGGTCGCGGAAGCCCTTGAGGTCGGCGACCGTCAGCTTCTTCATCTGGTG